>JBDLJX010000004.1:0-62360 GCA_039714155.1 Pseudomonadota bacterium
TCGTTACACAGGCCCACTATGCGCCTCGAAATCGTGACCATTTGTTCTCGCTCTCCCACGCGCCTCGCTACGAACCCCTAAGTCCGACAGGCTCCTAGCGGGCGAACAATCTTTCCAGGGGAAAAAGAATTATGGCAAAAGTCTCCGTTGGTAAAAAAGTACCGAACTTCACACTCACCGCAACCGGCGACCAGGACATTTCACTGTCCGGCTTCAAGGGCAAGAACGTCGTGCTGTATTTCTATCCCAGGGACAGTACCCCGGGATGCACCACTGAAGGCCAGGACTTTCGCGACAGGATCAATACCTTCCGGCGCCGCCAGACCGTTATACTCGGCGTCTCGCGAGACAGCCTCAAGTCACACGAGAACTTCAAGGAGAAGCAGCAGTTCCCGTTTGAACTGCTGTCCGATGCCGATGAAACACTCTGCCAGCAGTTCGACGTCATCAAGGAAAAGAACATGTACGGCCGCAAGGTCATGGGCATTGAACGCAGCACCTTCCTGATCGATGACAAGGGTGTACTGCGCCGGGAATGGCGCAAGGTCAAGGTGCCGGGACATGTGGATGAAGTGCTGGAGGCGATCAAGGAACTGTAATAGCAGTCTCACGCAGAGGCGGTTGTCAGGCTGACGCCGGTTCTTCCGTGATTTTTTCACCATCATCCCGGCGTGGCCAGGCTTTCAATACTGCCTGCACCAGGGTCGCCAGCGGGATGGCGAAGAACACCCCCCAGAAACCCCACAGCCCGCCGAACACCAGCACGGCGATTATGATCGCCACCGGGTGCAGGTTCACAACCTCGGAAAAAAGCAAAGGGACCAGCAGGTTACCATCCAGCGCCTGGATCACGCCGTAGGCCACCACAATCCAGGCAAAGTCCGCGCTCCAGCCCCACTGGAACCAGGCAATCACGGCCACTGGTACAGTCACCACCGCGGCACCAATATAGGGAATGATTACCGACAGGCCGACGACAGTGGCAAGCAACAGGGCATACTGCAAACCCATTATCGAGAACGTCGCATAGGTCACCGCACCAACAATGACAATTTCCCAGACCTTGCCACGCACATAGTTGGAGACCTGCTGATTGACGTCATGCCAGACCTTGTCCGCCAGGTGGCGTTCGGCCGGCATGCGTATGCTGAACCATGCCAGTATCCGTTCCTTGTCCTTGAGGAAGAAGAACGCCAGCACCGGCACCAGGATGATATAGACAATCAGGGTGATCAGCCCCACCACCGATGCAAACGACATCGACAATACCCGTTGTGTCATTTCGGCAATCTGGTGCCGGATAGCATCAATCAGCTCGATCACCTGGATCTCGGTGAACAGGGTCGGATATTTCTCCGGCAGGCGCAGCAAGGCCTCCTGCCCCTGCCCCAGCATGACCGGCAATTGCTGCACCAGCTGCGTCACCTGGAACGACAGGCGCGGCATCATCCAGAACAGGGCAAACACCAGGAAGGTCATAAAGAGAATGAAAACCAGCACGACAGCCGAGGTGCGCGGTGCACCCAGTCGCGTACACTTCTCGACTACACCATCCAGCAGGTAGGCAATGATGATACCCGCCAGTACCGGGGCAAGCATCTCACCGAAGTATATTGCCACCACAAAACCGGCCAGCAGCAGCAGGCCGAGAATGATCACCTGCGGGTCGGTGAAATGGCGTTCATACCAGACACGCAGGATGTTCATGCCGAATCCCCGCCTTCCTTGAGCTGCTGATAGTGCTCCCGGAATACACCCTCGAGAGCATTGATGGCTTCAACCGCATCGCTACCCTGCAGGATATGCTGGGCGACCAGGTCAGAGGTCGCATTCAGCATTTGGCTTTTATCGAGCATTGGATAGGTCTTTGACAGACGCTTCAGCGCCGCAACGACCGACTCTCCGGCCGGGCGCTCGATATTTTCAGGTTCAGGAATCACGGCCGGTGCTGGCGCCGTCGGTGTTACCGCAACATCAACAGCGGTATGGGTACGCTGCGACAGGAACTCGGCAAACGCCAGCAGGGTGGCCTGCTCAGCCACACCCAGCTGCTGAAAATAATTGATCAGCTGCTGCTCGGTTGCATCCATTCTATGTAATGTAGCCCGGATGGAGCGTAGCGGAATCCGGGGCAACGACTGCGATATCAATCATCCCGGTGAAATTGACAATAGGCGCGCGCAAAGCTGAGTAACTCGTCCATGGCACGCTGACGGAATTTCTGTTTCTGGTGTACAAAGGAGAACGGTCGTTCGATCGACGGATCCAGCTCCAGCGCCACCAGTGTGCCGAGTTGCAATTCCTTGTGAATCGTCACCTCGGACACAATCGCCACACCCATACCGGCCTCGACGGCACCCTTGATGGCCTCCGGACTGCCAAGCTCCATGGAAATATGCACATCACTGGTCTGCATGCCGAGGCCGGCAAGATAATCCTGGATAACCTCACGCGTACCGGAACCCTCTTCGCGGGCAATATAGGCATTCTCCAGCAGGTCTCTCATCTTCACAGTCTGCTGAGAGGCCAATCCATGCTGCGGCGGAACAATCGCCACCAGCCGGTCCTTGCGACATTCCTCCACCACCAGGTTCTTGTTCATGACCGGTGCTTCGACGACACCAAGATCAATATCATTGTTCTCGACCATCGACACAATGCCGTCCGAGTTGGATACCTTCAGATGCACATTGATGTCGGGATACTTCTTTTTGAAATCACCCAGCAACGACGGCAGCATGTACTCGGCAATCGTGGTGCTCGCGCCGATGACCAGCATGCCGCTGATCTCGCCGGTCATATCGCGCACGGCATTATCCATCTCGGCATAGAGCTCGAAAATACGGTCCGCAAACTCATACACGCGCTGGCCGGCCTCGGTCAGGCTGATGCGGTTATGGGTACGGTCAAACAGGCGGGTGTTGAACTGTTCCTCGAGCTGGCGCACCTGGAAGGTCACTGCCGGCTGGGTCATGTGCAGACTCTCCGCCGCCTTGGTAAAACTCAGCAGGCGGGCGACGGTGTGAAAAACCTGTAGTCTGCGGTCGGACATAACCTTCTCGAAGAGAAACCCGTATTGGAAAACAGGCTCATTAATAAACTGGTGAGACTATAAAATATTTTTGGGCAGGACTCCATCTATACAAGTCCTGTTTATGACACTTCAGGTGTAGTGTAACTGCAAACAAGAGAATCGTTGAACATGTAACATGTTGTTTTATATATATTATGGTAACAATGACGGTATTTGCCGATCGGCTCAAATGCAGCTTGTTGATCTGGATAGATTATCCTTGAGAACCCGCATTGATCGGTACACTTGATGAATAGTTGTATTGATTCTGGAATGCACCGCTGGTGAGGTTCTGGCTCAGTCTTGTGGGAGCGCCGTCGCCTACAGGGATGTAGGTGAGGGGCGTGAGCAGGACGCGGAAGCTTCCCCGGCGCGAATCGCGGCGAGACGCCGCTCTTACAGTAAGAGTTTTTGAATGATTGGGTAAAATTCACATTCCAGAAACGTGGGTTCTTACTTCTTGTTTCAAATTAATTTCTTGAAACACCGAGTGTCACTCTGGTGAAGTCCAGGGCAGTCAGGAACTGCGACATATTACTGCTGCGACAATCTGTCGCATTGTTGCAAATGGCTGACAGACAGTAACATCCTGCTGGCAGATTGCATGACAAAAACAAGGGTCAAACAGGATGAAAAAGTCTACGCTTGCCGCCATCACGGCAACATTATCCCTGTCCATCAGTGCTACCGGTGCAGCCATTGCCGGTCATGACCATCATTCAGGACATGTTCATGAGGATCTTGCACCAATCGGTGTCATGGGAGCGCACACCCACGAGTCAGGCGACTGGATGTTCTCCTACCGCTACATGCACATGGACATGCAAGGTAACCGCGAAGGCACCAGTGGCATCAGTGATTCCGATGTTTTGAAGAAATACGCCGTCACACCGACTGACATGAGCATGGACATGCACATGTTCGGTGTCATGTATGCCCCCACCGATCAGCTGACCCTGATGGCCATGCTGCCCTACCTCGACAAGAGCATGGACCACCGTACCCGCATGGGGGTCAAGTTCAATACCGGATCGAATGGCATCGGCGACCTGAAGCTGAGCGGTATCTATAACGCAAAACGCTGGGGCCGCAACGAACTGCTACTGAACCTGGGTATCAGCCTACCGACCGGTTCCACCGACGAGGAAGACAGTACACCCATCGGTAAAGTCCGCCTGCCCTACCCGATGCAGCTGGGTTCCGGCACGTATGACCTGATGCCGGGCGTAACTTACAATGGCCAGAACGACGTATACTCCTGGGGCGGCCAGACCACGGCAACGCTGCGCATGAACCGGAATAACGGGTACCGCCACGGCCATCGCATCGAGGCCACCGGCTGGGGTACAAAGAAGCTGTCTGACTGGTGGAGCATATCGGCGCGGGTAAAAGGCTCGGCATGGGGTGATATCCACGGCACCGACAGCCGCATTGCACAAACCAGTCCGATGGGTGTGCCGCTGGTGCCAACCGCGGACCCCGATACTCGTGGCGGCAAGAGCATTGACGGCCTGCTGGGGGTGAATTTCTACGCCCGCTCCGGCATGTTCAAGGGTCATCGCCTTGCGGTTGAACTCAGTAAGCCGGTGTACCAGGACCTGGATGGCCCTGCGCTCGAAACCAACTGGGCCATCATCGCCGGCTGGCAGCTGGTTATCTAGTACTCTTTCAACCTGAAAAAGACAGAATATTATTGCCACGGAATCCACGGAAAAACACGGAAGAATAAAAACCTTAAAAACATTTTTCCGTGTCCTTTCGTGGATTCCGTGGCTATTCTATCCGTTATTATCAGGTTGAAGGAATACTAGTGTCTATCCAGAACACTACGCAATATCCCAATACTGACACTCAGTTGCCGAAGTGTCACATTGAATGCATCATGACCGCATCATGGCTACGCCAGACGCTACCCGAGAAGACACCTCACGCCGGAACGCCTCCCGGCTGATCCTGCTCCGCAATGTTGAAATTCTGGGCATTGCCGCCGGCATTGCCATTGCGGTCGGTTATTTCGGCATGGTGTTGCCCTTGCAACCATTGTTCATCATCCTGGCACTGATCGTGACGCTGAATATAGTTGCCTGGCAGCGTCTGCGCAGCGGCGCCCGGATCGGCGATACCGGGATATTCATTCAGATGCTGCTGGATGTGGCCGGGCTGACCGGCATCTTCTTCTATACCGGCGGCGCCTCGAATCCGTTTGTGTGGTTCTACCTGCTGCCGCTTATGATCGCGGCAACCATCCTGCCCCGTGCCCATACGTGGATCATGGCGGTGATCACTGTTATTTGTTACTCCAGCCTGTTCCTGATCGATGCACCGCTCGATTCCGGAAATGCACATCATGACCCGGCCAGTGGTTTCCAGATGCATGTCTTCGGTATGTGGCTGGGTTTTGTCATGAGCGCCGGCTTTGTGGCCGTCATTATTGTCGGCATGGCACATACCCTGCGACAACGTGACCGGCGGCTTGCCGAGGCCCGCGAACAGGCCCTGCAGAACGAACGCCTGGTGGCGCTGGGCACACTGGCAGCGGGTGCGGCTCATGAGCTCGGCACACCGCTTGGTACCATGGCCATCCTGACTTCCGAGCTGGAACAGGAATACCTGGAATCCTCGCACAGTGACCTGCATGGCAAGCTTGCCATCCTGCGCGAACAGGTCGATCGCTGCAAGGATGCGCTGTCGGTGATCTCGGCCGATGCCGGCGCCGACCGGGCGGAATCCGGGCACAGCCTGCCGGTCAGGGCCTACCTGTCAGAAGTGATCAATGAATGGCAGTCACAGCGTCCGGGCGCGTCTCTCGACGTTCATATTGATGAACATGCGCCGGATGCCGACATTCTGGCCGAGCGAATGCTGACCCAGGCACTGATCAATATTCTGAACAACGCAGAAGATGCCTCGCCGGATGATGTCCGGCTGGAGTCGAGCTGGACCCTGTCAGAACTGTCGCTGACGATCGCCGATCGCGGCACAGGTATAGATGCTGACATCCAGAACCAGTTGGGTAAAACGCCGGTATCGACCAAGAATGGCGGCCTCGGTGTGGGGCTGTACCTTGCGCATGCCACCCTGCAACGACTCGGTGGTAATGTTACGGTTCAGAACCGGCATGATGGCGGCACCCTTACGCACATCACCCTGCCCTTGTTACCCGGCAAGGGAAAACCTGTAGCTAGACCTGCTGGACATACACATTGAATTCAGAAGCACATACTGACAACCCTACCCTGCTGCTCGTCGATGACGACGAGGTTTATTGCAGCGTCCTTGGTGACGCGCTGAAAAAACGCAATTACGACGTATACATCGCCAATGACCTGGCCAGTGCATTGTCACTGGCAAAAACACAGGAGCCTGAATACGCCATAATCGACCTGCGTATCGGCACGGAGTCCGGACTGGAACTGGTCAAGCAACTCGCCGACCTGGATGAAAACACCCGCATCGTTATGCTGACCGGTTATGCCAGTGTCGCCACGGCCGTTGAGGCCATCAAGCTTGGCGCCGTGCATTACCTCACCAAGCCGGCCAATGCCGATGAAGTGGTCGCCGCCCTGCAGCGCACCGAGGGTGATGCCTCGGTAACACCTGCCGGGCTACCGTTGTCCGTCAAGCGCCTTGAATGGGAGCACCTGCAAAAGGTGCTGTCGGAACATGACGGCAATATTTCCGCGGCCGCGCGTGCCCTGAAAATGCACCGTCGCACCCTGCAACGCAAACTGGCCAAACGGCCGGTGAAGGAATAACAGCACACCCTATTGTTGCCTTTCAGCTACACTTCTCTCCAGTAAATATATTAAACATTTCAACTGTATCGTCGAAATAGCACATCGACTGTTGTTATTTCACGTCATGTGTTGTAGGTTCCATGAAACAGTGAGGGGCACTGTTGTACTGCCAATTATGCGGGACCGGCACATACCAAACTGAAATGAGCGAGGAGACAACCATGGTCAAACGCCATTTGCCATTACACTCAGTGGTCAAATCCAGTTTCCCGGCACTACTGTTACTGACCAGCACAGCCGTACAGGCCAGCGGCTTTGCCCTGATAGAGCAAAGCGTCAGCAGCATGGGTACCGCCTATGCCAATGGCGCATCCGGCATGGATGATGCCAGCACGATTTATTTCAATCCGGCCAGCATGACACGTTTGGAAGGCAGAAACGCCTCCGGCGGGATACATGTGCTCCATTCCAGGACCGATTTCGACGGCAAGGGTTTCTACGACCCGTCCCTCCCGTTCATCGGCGGGGTCCCAACCGGCAATAACGGCAAGGATGACATCAGCCTGACCGCGGCCGTACCGCATGGCGGCTATTCCCATCAGTTAAGTGACCAGATCTGGGCCGGCCTTAGCATCAATGCGCCGTTCGGGTTGAAAACAAAATACGATAATGACTGGGTGGGCCGTTACCACGCCATCAAGTCCGACCTCAAGACGGTCAATATCAATCCATCCCTTGCCTTCGAGATCAATGACAAGGCCTCCGTTGGCGCAGGCGTAAGCGCCCTGTATGCAGACGGGGAACTGACCAATGCCGTTGACGGTGGACTCTCAACTCTGCTAATTGGCGGCATAGCACCAGGCGATCCACCATTCTTCTGGGTTCCGGGATCAGACAGCCTGGACAGTTTTGCCAAGCTGACCGGAGATGACTGGGGCTATGGATGGAATGTCGGCGTGATGCTGAAACCGACACCGGATACGCGCGTTGGGCTGCATTACCGTTCCAGGGTGGATCTGACACTCAAGGGTGATGTAAGAGTCAACGGGCCATTAGTCAACTTACACACAAATGCCAAGCTGGATGTCACGCTACCGGCCAGTGCCTCGCTCAGCGGATTGCATACCATCGATCCCAAGTGGACTGTCATGGCGGACGTGACCTGGACGAAATGGGATGAACTCGATGAACTGCGGGTAGAAATCGATAATGGCAGTGAGAGCGTCACCCCTTTGGACTGGGACAACGCCATCCGCGTAGCCGTCGGTGCCAGTTATAAATATAATGAGACCTGGCTGCTCCGTAGCGGTGTTGCCTATGACAAGACACCGGTACCCAAGGACAGCCTGCGTACACCACGCGTACCGGATGCCGACCGCATCTGGTTGACCTTCGGCGCAAATTATCACTATTCCAAGGCACTGTCCTTTGACCTCGGTTACGCGCACCTGTTCGTCGATGACCCGAAAGTCAACACTAATGATGCATTTGACCCGACCACCGGACAAACATCAGGTTTCCACAAGGTAAAGGGTGACTATGACGCGGCTGTCGATATTCTCAGCGCACAGGTAAACTGGAAATTCTGAGCTGCCACGAAAAGGATGCCGGCAATAAAAAACCCCGGTCAAATGACCGGGGTTTTTTAATCAAATCTTGAACCAGAATCGAATTGCCGATTCAGCCCTTCTTCATCAGGAACATGAATTTGCCGCCTTCCTCGGTAGATTCCATCAATTCATTACCGGTCTGCTTGGCAAACGCCTCGAAGTCCTTGACGGAACCCGGGTCAGTTGCAATGATGCGCAGCACCTTGCCGCTATCCATACCATTCAGTGCCTTTTTCGCACGCAGGATCGGCAGCGGACAGTTCAGACCCGAGGCATCAAGTTCTTCATCAAAATCGGCCATTTTCTTTTCTCCTGATTATCGTGTTGACAACATACCACAAGATCCGGCCCTGCGGATCGCATCTGTATTAGAAATCAGGTGGATGAAGTTATGATAATACATCAAGGAACGCAAGGCCTTATATATCCATAACCAGGTTGCAATTGGCCAGAACCATGGCCGAAAAACCTTGTCAGACAGAGCAATCCATGGAAATTAGACTAAAACCACACCTTATTGTACTCACGGCACTTGCGGCGCTGATTGCGTTGCCCCCCGGCATCAGCCGTTCCGAAAATCTGTATGCCGACCTGCCCAGCATCGGTGATTCGGCCGGTTCGGTCATTTCACCGGTCGAGGAACGCAAGCTCGGTGCCGCGTTCATGCGAAGCATCCGACAAGCCGGTATCGTCCTCGATGATCTGGAAATTACCGGCTACCTGAAATCACTTGGCCGGCGTCTTGCCACCAACAGCGACACCCCGGCCCAGCCATTTACCTTCTTTGTCGTCAACGAACCGTCGATCAACGCCTTCGCCGGACCCGGCGGATACATCGGCGTCCATACCGGCCTGTTCATTGCCTCTGAAACCGAAAGTGAGCTGGCCGGCGTGCTCGCCCACGAAATCGCGCACGTCACCCAGCGCCATCTGGCACGTGCCTTCGAGGCCGCGGACAACCTGAGTATCCCTTCCATGGCTGCGTTGATCGCCGCGATCCTCATCGGCACCCAAAACCCGGAAGCCGGCGTCGCCACGGCTGTCGCTGCCCAGGCCGGCAGCATGCAATACCAGATCAATTTTACCCGCGCGAACGAGTATGAAGCCGACCGGGTCGGCATCCAGACCCTCGCCAACGCCGGACTGGACCCGTATGGCATGCCCATGTTCTTTGAACGCCTGCAAAAGAACTCACGTCTGTATGGCAGTCGCCCACCCGAGTTCCTGAGCACTCACCCGGTCACCACCAATCGTATCTCCGAGGCCACTTCGAGGGCCGAGAAGTACCCGGCCGGCGAGAAGGACAGCCTCGATTTCCAGCTGATACGCGCGAAGCTGCAGGTCCTCATTTACGATGACCCGAATCAGGTGATCGATGACTACCGTCAGTACCGCAAACGCGGCGAAAAGGCCCAACCCTACCGTCAATACGAATACGCCCTGCTGTTATCGGCGACCAATAACAACAGGGAGGCCCTGAAGATACTGAAGTCGCTGCATAACAAGGACCCGGACCGGATTGCCTACCGGCTGGCCCTGGCGGACATCTATAACAAGGCTGACGAACCGGGGCAGGCGATCACCCTGTATGAAGACAGCCTGGAACTGTACCCGGGCAGCCTGGAGCTGGTGGTTCCATATGCCAGAACGTTGCTTGCCACTGGCCAGGCCAGCAAGGCCTACATAATGCTGCGTGACTCCTACACAATCAGCGACATTAGTAATGAGAAATATAATGATCCTCATATATACAAACTGCTGGCACAGGCGGCCGAGGCCACTGACCGCGAGGCACAAATGCATGGCGCCATGTCACAGTATTACTTCCTGAACGGCTTTACCCGACAGGCTGTACAGCAACTGCAACTGGCCAGCCGTGAACCCGGTCTGAGTAATTACGAGAGCGCCCGCATCCAGGCACGATTGAAGGAATTGAAGGCGCTTTTGGCCGAGGAAGAAAAACAAAAATAAATTAATAGCCTTAATAATTTTATTGTTGACACTTCACAAAGTGCAGTGTTAAGTTTTGCCAACATATAAGAATAAGGTATTCAGTGTAATCTCCTACCAATCAACGACAATCTGGAGTGGAATCGATGAAGAAACACCTATCTGCCAAGTTATTGGCGATCGCACTGCTTTCCGTTGGCATCAGCGCCGGTTGCGCTGACCAGCAAAAGAAGGAAGCCGCTGCTGAACCCGCATCCAAAGCCAGTCCTGAAGCCACTGCCGCCATCACCAATGCAGGTGATGCCATTAAAATGGCCAAGACCAATGACTGGATCTGGCGAGACACTGAAAAATTCCTGCAACAAGCCCAGGCTGCTGCCGACAAGGGCGACAACGCTGCTGCCATCAAGCTGGCCAACAAGGCCAAGTTCCAGGCAGAAGCCGCGGTCATCCAGTACAACCACGAGAAGAACAACCCGCGCGGACTGTAACCAATAGTCGCGTTACTCGTATACCAAACGACAGCATAACTGAGGAGAACTGATCATGCGGAACACCGCGAATTTTTTCAAAACCGCTTTAACACTTGTCGCCCTGCTGGGCACATTGCTGTTGGGCGCAATCTCTCCGGCGAATGCCGAGGGCGCCAAGTCGGCCGCAGAGAAAGGCAAGGAAGTTGCCTTCAACCGTAAAACAGGCAACTGCCTGGCATGTCACGCAATGGATGACGGCAGCCTGCCGGGTAATATCGGACCACCACTGGTCAGCATGAAACTGCGTTTCCCTGACAAGGCAATACTGCGCGCCCAGATCTGGGACGCCACTGTCAAGAATCCGAATACCATCATGCCTCCGTTTGGCCGGCACCAGATGCTGTCTGAAGAGGAAGTCGACTGGATTACCGAATACGTTTACAGCCTGTAATGCCATTACAGCACAAACACACATCAGGAGAAGCACACGTGACTAGCATGAAACGCAGAACATTTTTGAAAGGCTCCGTTGCAACCAGCGCCATTGGTATGGCTGTCAGCGCTGGCCTGCTGACACCGCGCATGGTGCTGGCTGCCTGGCCGAAAGCCGCCTTTGAAGCCAGCACTGTCGATGACGCACTCAGCGGCCTCTTTGGCAGCACTACCCTCACCGGCAGCGACAAGATCAAGATCAAGGCCCCGGACATCGCCGAGAACGGCGCCGTGGTACCGGTTTCTGTCACCACCGATCTTGCTGCTGAATCCATCAGCATCATTGCCGAGAAAAATACCAGCCCGCTGGCTGCCTCCTTTATCCTTGGTTCCGGCACTGAAGGTTATGTCTCCACCCGTATCAAGATGGGCAAGACCGCCAGTGTGATCGCCGTGGTCAAATCCGGCGGCAAGCTCTACAGCACCGGTAAAGAGGTCAAGGTCACCATCGGTGGTTGCGGCGGTTAATCTGCCAAAACCCTATCTGACAGACATACAGAATCAAGCATAGAGAGGAATTATCATGGCAAGTATCAAAATGCGTGCAAAGGCCAGTGGCGGCGTAACCACCATCAAGGCCCTGATCAGTCACCCGATGGAAACGGGTACCCGCAAGGACAAGAAGACCGGCAAGAAGATCCCCGCCCATTTCATCCAGGAAGTTGTCTGCGCACATGGCGACAAGACGGTATTGACTGCTAACTGGGGTGCAGCCATCTCCAAGAACCCGTATCTGTCCTTCCGCTTCAAGGGCGGCAATGCCGGTGACATGGTCAAGCTGAGCTGGACGGATAACAAGGGCAACAGCGATTCGGCCGAAGTTGCTATCAAGTAATTGCGTCTTTCACTAAAAGATAAAGCTGTTTAATTTACCTGGAGGAGAATAACCCAATGAAAAAACTCCTGACCGCAAGCCTGGTGATTGGCCTGTTCAGCAGCGCCTTCTCACTGCCGGCAGTGGCAACTCCGCAGCAGGATCTGGATAAGTTCCGCGCCTACTTCTACAAGCGGTTCCCCAATACGCCCAAGGATGACTACATCAACGGTGTTTATTCCATAGATGCAGCATCACGTGAACAGTGGGAGGAAATCGAGGAATTCCCGCCATACGAGTTGAGCATTGAAAGAGGCAAGGAGCTGTATAACACCCCGTTCAAGAACGGCAAGACCTACGCCAGCTGCTTCGAGAACGACGGTATGGGCATTGCCCACAAGTATCCATTCTTTGATACAAAGTCCGGTCGTGTTGTTACGCTGGAACTGTCCATCAACGAGTGCCGCAAGGCCAATGGCGAACAGCCACTGAAGTACAGCAAGGGCGCCATTGCCGACATTTCAGCCTACATGCACTACACGTCTCGTGGTGAAACGATCAATATCATCATCCCGAAAGACCCGCGTGCACTGGAAGCCTATGAGCGAGGCAAGAACCACTACTATGCCAAGCGTGGCCAGATGAACATGGCCTGTGCCGATTGCCACGTCTACCAAGCCGGCAACAAGTTGCGTGCGGACCTCCTCGGCCCGGGACTGGGGCAAACGACCCACTTCCCGGTCTATCGCTCCAAGTGGGGTAGCATGGGCACTATCCACCGTCGTTACGGTGGCTGTAACAAGCAGGTCCGTGCCAAACCGTACAAGGCCCAGAGTGACGAGTACCGGGCACTGGAGTATTTCCATACCTACATGAGTAACGGTCTGAAATCCAACGGCCCGGGTGCCCGCAAATAAGTTTTAATTCAATCCGCGCACTCAAAGCCCGACTTGTTTCAAGTCGGGCTTTTTTATTCCTTCAAAGGGGACAGATTTATTTTCCGCGCACCTGGAAAACAATTCTGCCCCCAGCCGACACCGAAACTCCGTGCGCATGTCCCGGGATTCCGTCCGGCCCGGTAAACAGCCTACTGCCTCAACCGATAGCCAGTCTTGAACATCCACCACACGACCAGCAGGCAAGCGGCCAGGAACGCCAGAACCATGGACAGGCTCAACCCCACGCTCACGTCGGAGACTTCGAAAAAACTCCAGCGAAAGCCGCTGATCAGGTAAACCACCGGGTTGAGCAGCGTAACGGTCTGCCAGGCGGGCGGCAGCATGCTGACCGAGTAAAAGCTGCCGCCCAGAAACACCAGCGGCGTGATTACCAGCAGCGGGATGAGCTGCAGTTTCTCAAAATTGTCCGCCCACAGCCCGATGATGAACCCGAACAGGCTGAAAGAAATGCAGGTCAGGATCAGGAACCCCGTCATCCACACTGGATGGGCGATCTCCAGGGGCACAAAGAACCCGGCTGTCGCCAGGATGATCAGGCCGATGATCAGGGACTTGGTAGCGGCGGCCCCCACATAGCCCAGCAGGATCTCGAGGAAGGATACCGGCGCGGACATGACTTCGTAGATGGTGCCGGTGAACTTGGGAAAGTAAATACCAAAGGCGGCGTTGGAAATACTCTGGGTCAGCAGCGCCAGCATCATCAGCCCGGGCACGATGAATAATCCATAGGGCACACCCTCGACCTGTTCGATGCGCGAGCCAATGGCCGAGCCAAACACCACAAAGTACAGCGAGGTGGACAGCACCGGTGAGGCGAAACTCTGCAGCAGGGTCTCCCAGGCACGCAGCATTTCGTACTTGTAGATCACTTTGACGGCGGTCGCATTCATGACCTGGCCTTCACCAGGTTGACGAATATTTCTTCCAGAGAGCTTTGTGTGGTTTTTAAGTCTTTCAGCAACAGGCCTGCTTCCCTGATCACCTGCAGCAAGCCGCTGATACCGGTGTGTATATTGTGGGGGTCATAAGTATAGGTGAGCCGACTGCCATTGGCCGACAGATCCAGCGCCCAGGGGGCCAGCACATCGGGCACGGCGCTCACGGCCTCCTCGAGATCAACGATCAGTTGCCTTTTGCCAAGTTTATGCATTAATGCCAGCTTGTCATCCACCAGCAACAGTTCACCGTCGTTGATGATGCCCACACGGTCGGCGATTGCCTCGGCCTCTTCTATATAGTGGGTGGTCAGAATGATGGTGACTCCGGATTCGCGCAGGCGCCGTACCAGCATCCACATGTCCTTGCGTAATTCCACGTCCACGCCCGCCGTGGGCTCGTCCAGGAACAGGACCGAGGGCTCGTGCGACAGGGCCTTGCCGATCAGCACCCGCCGCTTCATACCGCCCGACAGCGCCATCAACTCGCTGTCTTTCTTCTCCCACAGCGACAGGTCCTTGAGCAGCCGCTCGAGGTAGGTCGGGTTGGACTTTTTGCCGAACAGGCCGCGACTGAAACACAGCGTGTTCCATACCGTATCGAAGGCGCCGAGCGTGAGCTCCTGCGGTACCAGACCGATCATGCTGCGCGTGGCACGATAGCCTGCGACGATGTCATGGCCCCCCACCGTAACCGAGCCCGAACTTGCATTGACTATCCCGCAGATAATCGAGATCAGCGTGGTCTTGCCGGCGCCGTTAGGACCAAGCAGTGCCAGGATTTCACCGGCCGCAATGTCCAGGGTCACGTCCTTCAGGGCATGGTGGCCGCTGGCGTAAGTCTTGGACAGGTTCGTTATGGAGACTATGGACTGCATTTTGAATTCCCGTGAAATTCGCCATGCACAGGCTGATTGTTCAGATATCCCTGATAATCTTCAACATGTCCAGGGCAGTGACAATACCGGTCAATTTGCTGTCACGGGTAACAAAAACGCGGTGTATTCTTCCCTTCAGCATGGTATCCGCCACTTCCTGCACAC
Source organism: Pseudomonadota bacterium (assembly GCA_039714155.1). Taxonomy (GTDB): domain Bacteria; phylum Pseudomonadota; class Gammaproteobacteria; order UBA9214; family UBA9214; genus SZUA-186. The sequence continues at coordinate 15,087 of JBDLJX010000004.1, forward strand.
TGGTGTCTTCACTCACGCTGAATATCATGGGGGTCATGATGTCACGCACCTGTACGGGTGTTTCGTACTGGATATGCAATTCACGCAGTTCATCCCTGTCCATACGCCGGTCCAGCTCATACAGGTAGAAATCATGTGTATCATCCCTGCCCGGGTTATGGTCCTGCAATCGGGTCTGGCGCACGATATCCGTGAGGGAGACAACGCCGATCAACTCGCCGTCCTCTGCAGTGACGGGGGCCCCGGATATGCTGTTGTCGACCAAAAAATCGGCCAGTTGATCCGGTGACCAGCCGGCCTCCACGGCCAGTACTTCATGTTGCATCACAGTGCTAACCGTCATTTCCCTGACTGATTCCAGAGTATCACTCATCATGTTCTCCTGATTTATATATTGATGGATCGAATGAGGAAAAGGCCGGCATTGTAGCATGGTGATTCTGCGGGCAACTCGAGACTTGCCCTCCACGCTTCCAGGAAAGGAAGTGCATCCGCGGAACCAGGGGGTCAGAGCACTTGAACAACCATGCTACTCGCAGTATCCGCCTTTCAGGTATCTGACCCCTCGTTTTGGAAAAGGCACGCCTTGTCCATTATGCGTCGCGTGCGGCAATGTTCACCCGGAACTCCGCGCCGGGTTCGCGGTTGACAACATCTACCTGACTACCCATGGCCCGGGCAAGCTGATGCACCAGCGCCAGGCCCATACCGGTGCCAACGGTCTCGCGGGTAAGTTCGTTTTCCGAACGGTAGAATAATTTGAAAATCTTTTTCATCTGGTCCCCGGGTACGCCAGGGCCGTAATCCCGCACGCTGAACTGCACACTGCCGTCACGCAATCGCTGACAGCCGATGTCGACGACTTTCTGTTCCGCGCTGGCGGAGAACTTGATGGCGTTGTCCACCAGGTTAATGAAGATCTGGATAAACCAGTCCGGATCAGCCTGGATGATGGCCTGACCTGCTTCCGGTTCGCAACTCATGTTCAGTTCAAAACCCGCGCGTTCAATCTGCGAGGAAACCCTCGAGCGGATGCCGTCCATCAGCTCGGCCACGGTCAGGGGTTTTGTGTCAACCTGCAGGTTATTGCGGGTCATGCGCGCCAGTTGCAGTACATTGGCGATCAGGCGAGACAGGCGCTCGCTTTCATCGAAAATATAATCGTAGTAGACCTTCTTCTTTTCGTCGGAGGCCCAGCCCTCGCGCAGCATCTCGCCGTACATGCGAATCGAGGTAAGCGGGGTTTTCAGTTCGTGACTGACGGCGGAGACGAAATCCTGTTGCTGGCGCGTGAGGTCGATTTGCCCCGCCCCCAGCCGGTACATCAGGTAAAAGCCACCGCACAGCACCAGCAGCAGGATCGCTGCAAGCCAGCTGATTACCCTGCCACCGGCACCCGCCGGCAACCGGTTGATGCTCAGGATCAGTTCCACGTCACCCAGCGGTGCTGACAGGCGGCTCTGATAAAGCAGCGTACCGTGCAATGTCTCGGCACTGGACAGATATTCCTGCGCCGCCCGCCCGCTGAAGGCCGAGAACACATCACCCCGATACGCAACCAGCAAGTCACTCATGTTTGACAACGCGGTGTCGAGGAACATCGTTTCGATCAAGCCCTGCACAAATGGCTGCTGTTCAATCAATGCACCCTGTATGTAACGCTGTCCGTCACGCCAGACTTTGCGGAACAGCACAAAATGGCCACTGTCGAGCAGACTGAATTCGAACGGATCGATCTCGCTCTCGAAGGTTCGGATGCGGATTTCGGATTGAATCCGTGACGGATCCGTCGCCGGGGTGTCGGCCTCGCGCGCGCCCGAAAAAAACGCGGTGCCGGTTTCATCCGCCGGTTCCGGCAAGATACTGCGCTCCTTGCGCGCACGTTTGGCGGCGACGGGAGCCCCACTCGTGATCTGGCGCTGGATTTCATCGGCCGATTCGGACTGATAGCGGTAATCCAGTTTCAGGTCCTCGACCCGGCCGAGGGTGCTGGCGGCCTGCTGTTTCTTCTCCTGCTCGCGGGGGGTGGCGGCCTTGTTGAGTCGGTCAAAGGCGGCCTGACCCGGCACCTGTTCTGCCGCGATTTCCGCCCTCGCCGACACGGCACGATCATTCAGGGCCCGCTGCTCCAGCGCGTCCTTGTCCCCGGCAACCAAAGGGGCAGTCAGATCGATTTGCCTGTCACGGCGTGCTTCATTTGCATGCAATGCATCCGCGACGGCTTCCCCGCTTGTCACCGTACCGGCCTTGCTGTCCTGCACCAGCCGGTTGCGGCTTAGAATCTGCTCAATTTGCTGCTGCAGGGCCAGCCGCTGTTCCAGTTCCACGGCAGAAATACCGTAGGTCGACGCCACGGTCCCCGCTGGCGGCACCAGCGGTGTAGTGAATTCACCGTGGATGTCGATCTGAAAGTAACCGATCAGGCCGGGAATGGGTGACGCGTGCGGATAGGCCGACAGCGGCGAGCGCTGCAGGAAGTTGGCTGCCGGATCGCCGGCAACATTCAGAAATGCATAATCGGCAAACGAGCGCGCTTCTTCGGTATTGATCAGCTGAACGATACGAGCATCAATGCGCACAGCCAGTTCTTCTGCCAGTATCCGGTGCTGGTGAAACGCCTCCCACTTCAACTGGCTGTAAGCCTGGTAGACAAGAATCCCGGTCGGGATGGCCAGGGCAAGAAAGAACACCGACAACCACCACCGCAGTCTTATCCGGTCAAGTCCTGTGAGTGAGTTGCGCCACATAGTTGGTCTAACTATTGATGCAGGTCATTCTGCCAGCAGGCGATAGCCGGCACCGCGTACCGTGACAAGGTAACGCGGTTGTGCCGGGTCCGGTTCAATCTTGCGCCGCAGCTTCGCAATATGAATATCGACGGTCCGGGTTTCAATATCGAGATTCCTTGCATAACCCCAGACCTTTGCCAGCAACTCATCCCGGGAGACCGGCCGGTCGGAATTCAGCCGCAGATACTGCAGCATCTCCACCTCGCGGCGGGTAAATGACAATGCCACATCACCCCGTTGGCCCTGGAGATTCCGGCAATCGACCTCGACGTCCTCACCCAGCCTGAGTGTGGCGTCCAGTTCAGCGCCGATACGTGACCGACGCAGCACGGCCTGCACCCGCAGCACCAGTTGCGCAACCGAGAACGGCTTGGCCACATAATCGTCGGCGCCCAGCGACAGGCCCTGGATGATGTCCTCATCCGTGCCCTTGGCCGTCAGCATGATGACCGGCTGGTCGCGATCTTGCGCACGAATGCGGTTACAGATTTCGAAGCCGTCCATGCCCGGCAGCATGACGTCCAGCAGGATCAGGTCGAAGCGTCCGCTCAGGGCCTTGTCCAGACCCTCCGGTCCGTCGGCCGCGAACTCCACGTCGTAACCATGGTAGACAAGGACATCCATCAGCCCGGTACGGATGGCCTCTTCGTCTTCAACGATCAGGAGTCGGATCTTGCGTTGCATGCGTTGTTTGCCCCGGCCAGCCCTTGTCTGGCTACCAATGATTAATCACCTCTCACCCGCTACGCCGGTTCGACCATTACTGTTAGAAAGCCTACCAGTTCACTTGCTCCCCGGCATGTAAATCTTTTGTAAATCCCCCGCCACAGGTTTTACCAAAGCCTGTCTACAACCTCGCCGCCCGCTCGCTCAAACTGGATTCACATTCAGATCAACCCGCAAGAGGTAACAGCCATGGCACTTATCACACGCGTCTCGCGACTGTTCCAGGCCGATTTCCACGCCGTGCTCGACCGCATCGAGGAACCCGAGGTGCTGCTCCGGCAGGCGGTCCGCGAGATGGAAGAGGAACTCGCCCGCGACGAGCAGCGCAGCAAGGTTTTGCAGCATGAACATGGGCAGCTCAGTACCCGCGAAACCGACCTTAAACAGTCACTGCATGAAATTGAAGAGGAACTCGATACCTGTTTTGAAGCCGGCAATGACGACCTGGCCCGCGCCTGCATCAAGCGCAAGCTGGAAGCACAACGCTTTGGCAAAAACCTTTCCCGCAAACGCGGGGCACTCACGAAAACGCTTGATGAGCTCAACACCCGGCTCCGGGAGAACCGGGCGCGCCTGGAAAGCATGCGGCAGAAGGCCGAACTGCTGGCCGAGGAAAGCGCCCACGCCCGGCCCGCAGACAACTGGACCATCCCCGATGTCAGCGTACGCGACGAGGACGTGGAAGTGGCCTTTCTGCGTGAAAAACAGCACAGGAGCCGGTCATGAAACAGCCCACATTCCTTGAAGGCGTCGGCGTCGCGATTGCCATCAGCCTTGCCGGTGGTGTGTTGTACACCGCCATGGACGCGGTGTTTCCCGGCGCCCCGGTACTGCGCCTGCTGATCGCCGGCATCGGCCTCGCCTATGTTGTCTATCTGCTGAGCCGCAGCCCCGAGCGTGTTGGCCGGATCACAGCCACCGCGGCCTGGCTACTGGTCGCGGGCGTGCTCTGGTTCACGCAACTACCCCTGCTGCTCTACGTGTGCGTGCATCTGGGCGCCATCTGGCTGATCCGCTCGCTGTACTTCTATTCCAGCGCGCTGTCGGCGCTCGCCGACCTGGGACTGAACGGCCTGGGCCTGGCCGCAGCCATCTGGGCAGTCACACGGACCGGCAGCGTGTTTCTCGGCATCTGGTGCTTTTTCCTGGTGCAGGCACTGTTTGTCGTCATCCCGAAGCGCGTCAACCGCAAGCCCGGCGCAGGTCAGGCCGGTTACGAAAGCGAAGACCGCTTTCAACACGCGTACCGTGTCGCAGAAGCCGCGGTACGCAAACTCTCATCCAACCCTTAACCCGCATTTCTCACCACGATGAGAAGTGCGGGTTAAACCATCAAGGAGATACTCAAATGAAATCGAAACTCATTGCACTGGCATTGTTTGCCTTTACCGCAACCACGGTTGCATTGTTACCGGCCTACCAGAGCGCAGGGGGTATTACCCCCGCCGACCCGCCCATTGTCAATCCAGTGGCCAATGAGCAGTCCCGCATTGACGTGGTATTCGTACTGGATACCACCGGCAGCATGGGGGGGTTGATCCAGGCCGCCAGGGAAAAGATCTGGTCCATCGCCACCACCATGGCCTCGGCGCAATCCGCACCCGAGATCAGGATGGGGCTGGTCGCCTACCGCGACCGGGGTGATACCTATGTCACCCGGGTGGTGGATCTGTCCAGTGACCTGGATTCCATGTACGCCACCCTGATGGATTTTCAGGCCAGCGGCGGTGGTGACGGACCGGAAAGCGTGAACCAGGCGCTGCATGACGCAGTCAACAAGATATCCTGGAGCCAGGATACCGGGACCTACAAGGTGGTGTTCCTGGTCGGTGACGCCCCGCCGCATATGGATTACCAGAACGACGTCAAATACCCGGTCACTCTCAGTGCGGCAACAGAGAAAGGGATCGTGGTCAATGCCATCCAGTGCGGCCGGGCAAGCGGCACCACCCCCGCCTGGCAACAGATTGCCCGACTGGGTGATGGCCATTACTTCCAGGTGGAACAGGCCGGCGGCGCCGTGGCGATCGCCACCCCGTTTGACGATAAAATCGCGAAGTTGTCTGCAAAGCTGGATGACACACGCCTGTACTACGGCACAGTGGAGGAGAAGGAAAAACAACAACGCAAGCTGGCAGCAACCGACAAGCTGCATGCGGCCGCATCGGTCGAGTCCCGTGCCCGACGGGCGGCGTTCAATAGTTCGAAAAGCGGTGCAGCCAACTTCCTCGGTGATGGCGAGCTGGTAGATGCTGTGACCAGCGGCCGCGTTGATCTCTCCAGCATCGACAAGGACAAGTTGCCGGAACCCATGCAGGCCATGAGCCCGGAAGAGCAGGAGGTAATCATCAGCGAGACGGCTGAGCGCCGTAACGAACTCAAGCGCCAGATCAGTGAACTGACCGGGGAACGCTCGGCTTACCTGGATAAGAAAGTAGACGAAGCCGGTGGTGCCAGGGACTCCCTGGATGACAAGATCTACCGCGCCGTACGCGAGCAGGCCGGAATACTGGGCATGACCTACGAAGCCGACGTGCCAGCTTACTGAGCCGCTGCAAACACGGCCCGGTAGCAATACCGGGTCGTGTCTTTAACATCGAGTTGCTCCGCAAAGACCCGGGCAATGTACTAATGAGTTCATTAGTCAGGCGACATGGTTATCCGTGAGTGTCGGCAGCAGGGACGCTGCCGTCAAGCCTACAGGGACGTATTTACGGTGTCCCACGGATGAGCATGTCGGCTTACTTACGTTCTCCTTGGTATATTGGCACATAGTGCCGGCATCTGGATCATGTCCTCAGTTAATTAATTCAACATTAGAAAGAAATGCACCCTGACACTCTCTATTCGCGTGAAACTTGATTGCCATATCGGGATGACTGGAAAATGGTACTCGTGTAGTGTCTTTATCGCCTATAATTACCAGGCATCTTTGCTGTGCGCCTGTTTGAGCAGGGGCCACAATAGATGTTTATTTTCAGAGGATATCAGCAACGAAGTCTGTTACTGGTAACTGTTAGCAAGGAGGATTTAACAATGAATTTACTCGGATTGTTGCTGGATGCGCAGGAATCGCCGGCCCTGAAACAGCTAGCCTCAAATTTTGGTATCAGCGAGACGGATGCCAGGCAGGCGGTATCGGAGATGACACCGGCCCTGTCGCGGGGTTTGCAGCGCAACATCTCAGAGCAGAGCGGGCTTGAAAGTTTGCTGGGTGCCTTGAAATCAGGTAATCACCAGCAATATTCCGAACACCCGGAGACACTTGCCGAGGAATCCACAATCTCGGAAGGCAATGCCATTCTGGGCCATATCCTGGGCGACAAGGATGTCAGCCGGCGCGTCGCCAGCCATGCAGCATCGGAAACCGGACTGGACTCCGGCATGCTCAAGAAAATGTTGCCGGTGATCGCCACCATGGTGATGGGTTTAATGAGCAAGCAAGCCGCATCGAGCGACCTGCTGGGTAGCCTTGGCGGGTCCTCACAGGCAAGCAGTGCTGCCGGGCTGATTACACAGTTTCTGGATGCCGACAAGGATGGTTCCGTGATGGATGATCTGCTTGGCATGGCCGGACGCTTGATGCGCTGATTAAGGTCGTCTTCGGGGCCACAGCACGGATGTGCACAACACAGGATGTAGGGGTGATGAGCCAGCGAGATTGTATTTCGCAGATCTATGAAAGTACAGGTGTCATTTAATCAAACAGTAAAAGGAGAATAACCATGTCAGTTGCAAGAGTTACTGAAATTTCCGCATCCTCAACCGAGAGTTTCGAGGATGCCGTGCGCAGCGGCATCAAACGGGCCGGCAAAACCCTGGACAACATCAAGGCTGCCTGGATTCAGGAACAAAGTGTCGTCGTTGATGGCGACAAGGTGAGCGAATATCGGGTCAATATGAAGGTGTCTTTTGTCCTGAAAGACTGATAGAGGAAAATGGTGTCGGGGTACAATTAATTCCAATATTGGATAGAAATGTGCTCTGACACTTTTAACATTATTAAAACGCATACATAGCATTTACATAAATTTGTAGACGCTGCATACAAGCTGGTAACTTATTGATTTAATGGTGGGTCGTATAGGATTCGAACCTATGATCATCGGATTAAAAGTCCGGAAAGTGCGGCCTGTCTAATTGTCTTTAAAGCAAATACCAGGATGCCCGTTGCGGGACTTTGCATAGCTGTGCACAACTAATCCCCGCAAAACTCCCGCAGTCTAATTTGCGCCACACGGGCTCTATCAGCTTCCCGCACCGGCTTGACGATCAATTCGCCATGCACACGATCTGTCATCCAGATGCAGTCATGATTACCCGAGTGAATTCGGCCCTACAACGATAATCTGCCCACTCGACCAGGTCATGCCTCCGCCTGCATGGTGATATAGCCCGACGGGCATTCGTGTGCACACAGTCCACAACCCTTGCAGTAGTCGTAGTCAAACACATAAGGTGCTTCACCGGCTGGTGCCTCGCTGCGCTTGAGTACGGCCATATCCGGACACAATGTCCAGCAGTTGTCGCAGGCCAGGCAACTGCCGCATGACAGGCAGCGTTGTCCCTCGCCGTGTACCTGCTGTTGTTCCAGTCCACCCTGGACCTCGGCGGATGCCGAGCGTTGTTCAACCGGCAGTACCGGCACCTCCGGGCGGGGTGCGTATTCATAGTAGTTGAGGTTAAGTTGTTCCAGCACTATGGGCTTGTCTTCGCGTGCTTCCGGGTCAGCTTGCTGCTGCAGCATGCGCGCAATCTGTGCCGCTGCACGGCGGCCATCGCCAATCGCTTCGCTAACGGTGCCGCGGTCACCGCGCGCATCGCCGCCCGTCAGTACCTGCGGGTGTCCGGGGATCCGGCCATGGTTGTCGGCTGCGAGAAATTCACCGTGGTTCAGCAATGACCCCAGCCCTTCCGGGTCCACGACCTGGCCGATTGCCGGGATGACCTGATCAACATCCAGAATCGACTCGGTACCTTCAAAGGTTACTGTTTTGGCACCATCCTGGCTGTCCGGCACTTCCTTCATGTGTACCAGTTCAACACCGACCACCTGTTCACCGCGCAGCACCAGCCGCTGTACGCCACGGTGCTCGTGTATCGTCACGCCTTCCTCGAGTGCCTGGTCGATTTCCCGTGCAATCGCCGGCATCCTGTCCGGCAGCTGCTCACCGGATTGCGGCAGGGACTGAAAGGTAACCACGTGAACCGATTCCACGCCGGCATGCTTCAATACACGGGCAAGATCGATGGCCGTGTTGCCGCCACCGATGACGGCAACACTCGACCAGTGCTTTATGGTGCCAATGCTGGTCCATTGCTTCAGCAGGTCCAGCCCGACATGCAGGTCACTGGGGGTGGCGCCACCACTGTCCCATGAACGGCTGCGCTGGGTTCCCGGTGCAAGAAATATGGCCGGATAATCAGCCTGTAACTCGTCCAGTGACATGTCCCGGCCAAGGCGTTTTCCGGGCAAAAACCCGATGCCGGTGTGCAGCAGACGCTCCAGTTCTGCCTGCATAATATCCCGCGGCAGCCGGTAGGGAGGCAGGGCGCTGTGCAGCAAACCACCAGCCATCGGCAACGCTTCGAACAGGTCAACACGATAACCCTGGCGGACCAGGTGCCAGGCGGCGGAGCAACCGGCCGGCCCACTGCCGACCACCGCCACCACTAGTGCCTGTTCGGGAGGCGTGCTTACCGGGTAGTCCCAGCCTTCCTTGATGGCCCGGTCACCGAGGAAGCGTTCCACGTGGTGAATGGCAATCGATTCGTCATACTGTCCGCGATTGCAGGCAGATTCGCAGGGATGATGGCAGACGCGTCCGGTGATGGCCGGCAGCGGGTTTGCGCGGACAATGTTTTCCCAAGCCAGCTGATAGCGCCCCTCTTCCACCAGTGCCAGGTATTGCTGGGCATCCTCACCGGCCGGGCAAGCCGTGTGGCAGGGTGCCGACCGGTGATGATATTCCGGTTGCTGCGTACGCCAGCTACCGGTCTTGTATTCGAGCGAAGTGCCGGGTCGGGCAAAGGCGCCGCGCGTCATCTTTATGCCCATTGCATGCCTCCCCGCTGCACGGTATTGGCGCCCTCGGAGTCCAGTGCATCCGCCTTTTCGCCACGCAGTCCATAGACCTCGATGTTGTGGTCGGCCAGCGCCTGCAGGTGCTCCAGTTCCACCCGGGCCTGGTCATCATCGGCAAACAGGTGGCGGAAACGGTTCTGTATGGACAGGTAATCGGTGACCGGACGAACCCGGCGGATCGGCATGACACTGACCACACTACCACGTTCCAGTTCAATGACCGGGAACAGTCCAGTCTGTACCGCGAGCCGCGCAACCTCGATGCTGAGGGCCCCGTCATGCCCCCAGCCCAGCGGGCAGGTGCTGTGGATATGCAGGAACGTTGGTCCATCGATTGCCATGGCGCGGCGCACCTTCTTGCGGATGTCCGACGGGTAGGCTACCGAAGACGTAGCCGCGTAGGGAATGTGGTGCGCGGCCACGATCGAAACAATATCCTTTTTCAGGTGCCGCTTACCCATGCGTGCCTCGCCGGATGGCGAAGTCGTGGTGCTGGCAGCATGTGGCGTCGAACTGGAGCGCTGTACACCGGTATTCATGTAGGCCTCGTTGTCGAAACACACGTACAGCACGTTGTGGCCGCGTTCGAGCATACCGGACAGGGCCTGAAAGCCGATGTCGAACGTGCCGCCGTCACCGGCCAATGCGATCACTTTGGTTGCCTTGCCCTGGCGTTTCAGGGCGGCCTCCATACCGGCGGCGATGGCAGCGGCGTTTTCAAACAGCGAGTGCATCCAGCCCACCCGCCAGGCTGATTCCGGCCAGGCAGTGGTAAAAACTTCCAGGCAGCCGGTGGCGTTGGCATAGATGACATCCGGGCCGGCCGCCTCGGTGACCAGGCGCGCCGCCAGGGCCTCGCCGCAGCCCAGACAGGCACGGTGGCCGGACTCGATGCCGGTGAATCGCGGCTGCTCATTTCGCAGTGCGCTGATATCAACGCTGGTATCGTTATCATTCATGGCTGGTCCTCAGCAGGCAGCCTCGGGCAACTTGTCCGGTTCCAGGTCAAGGATGGCAAATGGCAGCCCGCGGCCATCGCGGATCGCCTGGTGCAAATGCGGATAGATCTCCAGTGGCACATCACGCCCACCGAGGCCGACTGTGAAATTGTGGACCCGCGGCGCATCCTGTATCTCGCTGAAGGCGGCGCGGACCTCTGCACCGACAATGCCGCCGCTGCCGGGAGACAGCGCCCGTTCCAGCACGACCAGATCGGTCAGGCCCTGGCAGGCCTGGCGAATGGCGGCAGCCGGGAAGGGCCGGAAGGTGCGTAATGTGAGCAGCCGGGTGGCAGGATTATCAGTGTACCGGTCCATCGCGGCTGCCAGGGTGCCGGCAATGGAGCCCAGGGTCAGGATGCCGATGCGGGCATCCGCCGGGCCACTCGTGTTCAGCAGGGCGTCGCAGTTGCGTTCGGCAAGCTGCCCCCATTCCTGTTGCACGTCAACAATCGTTTGCAGGGCATTTTCCAGCGCCTGGTGGTGGCTCTGGCGTGCCTCGGTGAAATAATCCGGTGACACCAGGGTGCCGATACTGATGGGATTGGCCGGGTCCAGTCGGCGCTCGAAACTGAAGGCCGGCAGGAAGTCATCCACCTGTTGCTGCTCCGGCAGGTCGATGACTTCCAGTGTATGTGTCAGGGTAAAACCGTCGACGCATACCATCACCGGCAGTTCGCATTGCTCGGCAATCCGAAAGGCCTGGATGGTGGTATCAACGGCTTCCTGGTTGTCCGCGCAATACAGCTGGATCCAGCCGGCATCGCGCACTGCCATGGAGTCCTGCTGATCATTCCAGATCGACAGCGGCCCCGACACGGCGCGGTTGGCACAGGTCAGTACCAGCGGCATGCGCAGGCCGGCGATGTTGTAGAGCACCTCGGCCATCAGCAGGATGCCCTGCGAGGAACTGGCCGTATAGGCGCGTGAACCGGCGGCGACGGCGCCAAGTGCCACCGAGGCAGCGGAGAATTCACTCTCGACACTGACCAGTTCACAATCGAGTGTGCCGTCGGCGACCAGCCTCGACAGGTTCTCGACGATATGCGTCTGCGGCGTGATCGGGTAGGCGGCAATAACCTGCGGACGGCACAGGGCCACGGTGCGGGCCAGTGCCTGTGAGCCTTCAAGCGCTTGCAGCATGGATGTCCTCCTGCCAGGCGCCGGCAGTTACCTGCGCCGCGGCCTGTTCGACCAGTTGGCGGTTATTTTCGAGTACCTTGCCCTGAAAGCGCTGGCCAAGCGCTTGTATCAGCGCCGATTGCGGCAGCAGGCCGGTTAGCGCCAGGAAGGCCGACAACAGTGCGGTGTTGGGCAACGGCCGGCCAAGGATTTCCTGTGCCAACGCGCTTGCCGGCAGCGCCACGACCGGATGTTCGAGTTTGGCGCCGAGCACATCGCCGTCCTCGCTGGAATTGACCAGTATCGAGCCATTGGCCTGCAAGCCATCGGTGATACCCGGGACATGCAGAAGGGACGCGTCCTGGATGATCAGGAAGGCCGGTTCACGCACCTGGCAGCGGCGACGTATGGGGCGGTCGGCAATTCGTACAAACGCGGTCACCGGCGCACCCCGGCGTTCGGCGCCGAAATTAGGAAAGGCCTGTGCATACCGGTCTTCCTCAAATGCAGCAATGGCGAGCAGATAGGCGGCAACCACATTGCCCTGTCCACCCCGGCCATGTATCCGGATTTCAATCATGTGCTTGCATGCACTGCTGTCCGGTTAAGTTCTCAAACAAATCCAATTGCCTGGCCATAACACACTCTTTGGTTTTGCGATCACAGTCACAGTTTACAAGCACCCGTTCCAAGGGAACTTTCTCGTAAAGTGCGAGACTCAAAATCGGTAGCATTGTGTAGAGATCCGTGCCGGGTTTGCATTGCTTTTTGATGATGGCGACCAGTATACATAGATGGAGATGGCAATCCATATCTGAGTCTTCACCGCTTTCCCGGAAGTACCTGAAAAAAGGTTTGATGCGAAGGGTTATTGGAGCAGGATACCGGGAACCGGTTCAGTCGGTGTCGCAGAAGATCCCGTAGTGGTAGGCACCTTCGATGACGCCGCTGGTGTAGAAACCGTTCAGACCCTTGAAGCCACCTTGCGCAAAGTAGACCCTGAGATCGGGGTTCGCATCGGCCGCCTTCCTGACTTCGGCGACGAGCTGGTCGTCCGCGTTGCGCACGAGGACACCGGAAAAGCCCGCTGTGAGCGGGAAGACATCGTTGCCACTGTCGCCACAGAAGACGACATCTGATTTGTTGACGCCAAGTTCGTCTGCAATGTATTCGAGCGCGGTCTGTTTGGTGGCACTTTGCGGGAGAAAGTCGAGCAGGCCCTTGCCGGACCGGGAGTCGAAGCTGTAGACGATGACCTCGTCGAACTTGCCTTTGACCCGTTCGTCGACTGCCTTCAGCACGGCCTCGTTCCTGTCATGGTCAATGTAGTAGCTTTGCTTGAACGGGCCACAATGCTCGCGCTCCTGCTCGGTCAGGCCGTCCACCCCGGCGACGGCTATACGTACCGCGTCCGCATCCCATCCGGGGCTGGTCTGCTTCACATGCTTGTCCCAGCCGGCGTTGGGCTCCCAGCCGCCCTGCTGGTACTTTCGAATCGATGTGCCGACGTCGCCGATGAGCACATGAGGATGCCGAATGCCGTACTCCTCGATCGCATTCTCGGCCAGATTCAGGTTCCTTCCGGTCACATAGACAACCAGCACGTCATGCTTTTCCGTGAGTTCATTGAACAGCTCGATGGCGCCGGGGTCCGGCGGCCAGCTACCGTTCGGCAGTAATGTCCGGTCCAGATCGGTCGCAAGGATTCTCATGTTCGTGCTCCGTCGTGGTTACTGTCGAAAATCGACCCGGGCAGATCGCCAAGGGTCTAAGACTCGAAGGATATCAGGACCTCTTCGTCGCTGGCATTGCCCTGGTAGACCGTGAAGCTGTGCTTGCGCAGATCGGCCTTCAACGTTGCGGTGGCTTCCGGGTGCTGCCAGCAGATATGCAGCAGGTGGGGCTCGGTCTCGATGATCTCCATCTCGCCCTCGAATGCCGCTGAGGTGTTGCGCAACCGGATCAGCTCAAGCTGGTCCAGCACGACGGGGCGTTCAAGCCCTGCCTCGATGTCGGTCAATGTCAGAGTGGTGCGGTTGATCTCCTTGTGTTTCGCGGTATCCCCCTTGTCTGCCGCTGCGTAGTCGTTCTTGCCGGCAAACAGGTCCAGGTACCACACCTGCGGGACACCGGGGATGAACATCTGAATGGCGCGGGCCAGGCGCAGCTTTTGCTCATCCTCTCCCAGGGCGCTGAAGAAGGTCGCGTTGATCTGATAGTAGTCGATCTTCTTGCCGTCGGCACCGTACAGGTTCTTGGTCCGACCGCCCCGGTCGAGAATACGTTCCATGGCGGCTTCGATCTGTTCATCGTCCAGCAGGCCCGGTCGGTAGGTGCCGTCGACCTGCTTGCCCCTGAGGTCGAGCATCGGGATCCCGTCATGGCTGCCGAGCATGTTGATGGTCTGCAGACCCCTGGCCTGGATATCAGCAGCCCAGCGCAACAGGGCCTCGTTGCTGCCCCGGTCCAGGGCGTCGATCACGAGTCCGGGAAAGAAGAAATCATAGATGGGGTAGCCTTCCTGTGCGATCTCTTCGTGGATGCCGGCGCCGTATTCGGCATGTATCTCGGGGAAGATGATCAGCTCATACTTCTTCGCGATCCCCCGCAAACGTTCCAGATACTCCCAGGTGCCCGGCCGATTGAAGAAGTTCGGCTGGCCAGGCTCCTTGTGCAGGTACGCGAATGCGTCGAGGCGAACAATCCTGGCGCCGTACTCACCGAGTTTTTTCAGTGTCTCGTCGTAGAACTCCCAGACCAGTTCGGAACAGGCGTTGATATCCATCTGCCCCAGGTAATCACGCTTGCGACAGACGGCCTCGATTACCTCGGCCTTGAGATGGCCAATATCTTCACGCTCGGCAAGGTCTTCCAGGTACTTTGGTTTCAGGCAGTCCTTGTCCTTGATGAGAATCTTGACGTGGTGCGCAAGGGTTGCTGCCACTTGTGAATCGATCCCTTCGATGTCCGCGAAATCCCGGACCGTTATCTCATCGAAGTCCACTTTCTGATAAAAGGTGTTCCAGTACGTCTTGAGAGCGCCATCCGGAAAGCGCACCTTCAGTACCGGCAGACCTGGCTTTCTCATGAAGAGCTTATCCAGATGCTCTTTGTCCGGTACCAGCGTGCCGTCCTCTCCCAGGGTGCCGTGCCCGTCCCAGAACTCGTTCCAGTCGATGAAGAAATCCCGGTGGGGCGAATCATCACCGTGTAACAACATATCCTGGAATTGCGGCGAGCGCACGGACAGGTGATTGAGTACCATGTCGAACTTGATCATGATGCCAAGCTCGTTCAGTTCGTCCAGGTCCCGGGGGCTAACGAGCGCTTCGTTGATGTTGTAATCGATGATGGAAAAGCCGCGATCCAGGTCGCTGTTGAAAAAGGTGGGAAGGATGTAGAACAGCGAAAAGACATCCCTGAATTCGGGCCTTTTGAGTAATTCCACCGTGTCTGCCAGTCTTTCGCCAATGCTGTCAGGGTAGGCGTTCAGCATAACCCCTCTGGGCAGGATTTGTGCGATGGAGCCTGGATCTTTGTTCATGACGTATCCTTCTTGCTGTTCCAAGCGCATCCGCCAGCCTCGTGTGGGTAAGCGAACGACGCAGAGAGGAGATTCTCAATACAATACAGCCTGATGCCCAAGCAGTCCAAGCTGAAATCATCGTCAAACGGAACGAACGGCGTCCCAAGGTTTCACATATAGCACACAAGGCCATTTATTCGCCTTTTTCGTTCACCCTCATACCCTACTCGCTGACTTGTCTATATTGCTAATCTCCACATTGCGCGGATCAGTTTCTCAACACTGTCATCGGATTAGGTACTTGGTAAGGACTCCCTGAAACGAAGGAGACGTGTTGGATGAAAAACATAATTGAGTAAACATGTTGTAATATCACGTCAGGTTCCCTCCGAGTCTGGAAACCAGGATCACGATGCAGGAGCAATTCACAAGAGATACCTGAAATGAGATATGTGCCTTATTGTTTTTATCTGGCCATGCTGTTTCTTTCACTCACTTCCGTGGCATCCAGTAACGAGACAGTTACCTTTCCATCCGAAGATGGGTTGTTGATAACTGCGGATATCCATGCGCCATATAAAAACGGTGAGGCCCCGATAATCGTGCTGTTTCACCAGGCCGGCGGGAGCCGGGGTGAATACGTGGAAATCGTCCCCTGGCTGAATACGCTGGGCTATAACTGCATGGCAGTCGATCAGCGCTCTGGTGACTATGTCAGGGGGATTGAAAATGAGACCGCGTCGAGGGCGGCACAGGAAAACAGGCTGACGGGCTATATTGATGCCTTGCCCGACATTAATGCCGCACTGGCCTATGCACGCCGGCATTACGGGAAAGACGGTGTCATTGCCTGGGGAAGTTCGTATTCTGCTGCGCTTGTCCTGAAGGTTGCCGGCGATTCCTCCGGACTGGTTGATGGTGTGCTGGCATTCTCTCCGGGCGAATATTTCGAGCGTGCAGGGGAATCAGAAATCTGGATACAGACATCAGCTCAACACATCACCGTCCCTGTCTTTATCACCTCGTCCCGCAACGAAGCAGATAAGTGGGCCGCTATCTTCGCGGCTATCGAATCCGGTAACAAGACATCATTTATTCCGGTAACAGATGGGCGGCACGGTTCCCGTGCCTTGTGGAAAAAATACCCGGACAGTGATGCCTACCTGGATGCGGTACAGGTCTTTCTTGAACGGTATTTCCCGGTCAGCAAGTAATCATTCACTCAGGCCAACAAAAAGGGCCGGAGATCCCGGCCCTTTTTTGAAGTAGGAATATAAGCTCAATCATGCAACATGGAATAACAAAGCCAATATGGTTTTGCATCTCTACTCTCTTTATTTCGATATATCCTGGTGGTTGCTTTCCACTGCCCGTAGATAGCGACCAACCAGAATATTCAATCCAACCAGCACTAGACGTGGTAGGGTCGAGAGCTGGCGCGGTAGCTCTCGACCCTACCACCATTAAATAACTACAAATCCCGAGGTGGCTTTCCTGCCCTGGCAGTTCCACACGAAGTACTTGATTATACCGAACGTTCGGTATATACTATATCCAAGCCATCAGGAATACCACGATGCCCCTGAATAAAGTAAGCGACCAACACCTGTTAGACCAGTTACTGGAGGTCTTCCGCGTCCACGGCTACGAAGGGGCCAGTCTCAGCCTGATGTCGGAAGCAACCGGACTCAAGCGCGCCAGCCTCTACCACCGCTTCCCCGGGGGCAAGGAAGAAATGGCCAGGTCGATACTCGAGCATGCGGATGAATTGTTTGCCAGTGAAATCCTGGCGCCGTTGAATGCGTCCGGTGACCCGAAAGCGCGCATTCGTTCCATGGCAAAACGCCTTGATGAGTTTTACCAGGGTGGCCGGGGCTCCTGCCTGCTGGACACCCTGTCCCTCGGCGACTCGAACCCGGGACTCCTGACGGGAATTCAAGCCTCCATAGAAGCCTGGACGGATGCGATGGCTGGCATCGCCCGCGAGGCAGGGCTGTCCTCCACCAAGGCACGGCGGCGTGCCGAAGATTCCCTGGTGCAGATTCAGGGATCACTGGTGGTCGCCCGAATCACGGGTGACCCGGCGCCGTTTACCCGCACGCTCAAGGCGCTTCCTGCACTACTCACGGATCCCAACTCCCACTGACTGGATAGAACGATGAAACCAACCGCTACATTCTTTGTCCCAAGCAGTGTACCGGACGTTCGGTACATTTTCCAACGTTTCCCCACAGGAGGAACACGCCATGAAAGCAGCAATTGTAATATTATCAGACCCGAAGTCCGGTTCCGAGGAAGCCCTCGGCCGGGTATTTAATGCCCTGGCCGTCGCTTATGACTACCAGCAAAACGGAGATGAAGTTACCATCCAGTTCCAGGGTGCCGGTTCACGCTGGATCGCCGAGCTCACCCAGCCAGATCACCCTGCCCATGGGTTGTTCGACGCGGTCAAAGATCAGGTCAGGGGCGTGTCCTGTGGTTGCGCCGATGTCTTTGGTGCCACCGAGGAGGTCGAAAATGCAGGGTTCGAACTGATTAAGGATAATCCTGTGCCGGATACCACGGGACTTGCGAGCCTGCGCAGCCTGGTTAATGATGGTTACACCGTGCTGTCCTTTTGAACGGTTCAGGCACAAGCGGCCGGAGGTGCTTGCAAGCGCCTCCGGTACCCTGGCTTCCCATGATACTGGAGGCAACCGATGAAGATCCAGGAGCCCTTTCACGAAGGTGAACTGGAGGTACAGAAACGTCTGGGCCTCCACACCGAAGCCAAACAGAATTCAGGCGTCATTACGGACTCGATCGTAAAAGGCGCCTTTCGATTCATCGAACAACAGCGCATGGCTGTCCTGGGTAGTATCGATCAGAATGAAAATGTCTGGGCCTCGGTCCTTGTCGGACAGGACGGGTTCATGCAAGCCGCAACCGAGCAGTTGCTCACGTTCGACCTGTCGAAAATAACCGGCAACGAACACGACCCGTTCTGGAAGAATATTAAAAGTCAGCCCCAGGTCGGGATGCTCGTCATTGAGCTTGCCACTCGCCGGCGGCTACGTGTGAACGGAAGCATCCGGCGTAGCGGCGAACAGCAATTGGAGTTCGAGGTTCTGGAATCCTATCCGAACTGTCCAAAATATATTCAAAGACGCGAGGCCACAATAACGCCGGCCGGAGGCCGTATTGCAACGTCGCAGGTACTTAAAGGAGATGCGCTCGGCGCCCCGCAACAAGCCATTATCAACCAGGCTGACACGCTTTTTGTCGCAAGCGCCCACCCCGAGCGAGGTGTGGACGCCTCGCATAGAGGCGGTAACCCGGGATTTGTCCGTATCGTGGACGGCCGTACGCTACGCATCCCCGACTACACGGGTAATTGCATGTTCAATACCTTGGGAAACTTTATCTCGAACCCCCGTGCGGGCCTTGTGTTTGTCAACTTCGAGAATGGCACCACCCTGCAACTCACTGGTCGCGCAAAAATCCTGTGGGACGAGGAAGACCCGGAGGACGAAACCGGCGGCACGAAGCGCTTTTGGGAATTTCACATCGACCGTTGGTTGGAAATCGAAAACGGCCATGCACTGGAATGGTCTTTTCAGGACTATTCGCCGTACAACCCTGGTAAGTGATGTGAGTGCGTGTCAAGCCATGGAAGCATCATGGAACTGAAGGTAACCCGTATTCATAACGAAACACCGTCGATCAAGGCCTTCGAGCTGGCAGCACCGGATGGCAGCGAACTTCCATCCTTTACGGCCGGTGCGCATATTGATGTGGATGTTGACCTGCCCGACGGGTCGCGTGGCAGACGTTCCTATTCCCTGGCCAGTGACCCGGCTGACCCGTCCCGCTATGAGATCGCAGTGCTGCATTTGCCTGATGGAAACGGGGGCTCCGCCTACATGCACAGTCAGGTGTCCGAGGGCCAGGTGCTTTCGTGTTCGCAACCTGTTAATGAATTCGCGATCAGCAAAAGTGCTGATGAACATATACTTATCGCCGGCGGCGTCGGCATTACACCGATACTGGCCATGACGTATGCACTGCGATCCAGGGGCGCTGACTTCCAACTGCATTATGCCGCACGCACCGAAGACCATATGGCCTTTCGGGAACTGGCCCGGCAGCTGGCCGGTAACGGTTTCCATGCCTATTTCAGTCAATCCCCGAATCCGAATCCGATGGACCTGGCGAATCTCCTTGGTGAGCCGCGGCCCGGTCGGCACACGTATGTCTGTGGACCGGGGAGATTGATGCAAGCGGTAATCGCTACCGCACAACAACTCGGCTGGTCCGATGACCGGTTGCACAGAGAAAGTTTCGGGGCGCGGTCTGAGCCATCAGACAGGACGATCGAGGTGGAACTGTCACTGTCCGGAATGATCGTACGAGTTGAGCCAGGAACGACAATCCTGGACGCGCTGATTGATGCCGGCGCCTTCGTGGCCTACGAGTGCAAGCGTGGCGAGTGTGGAACATGCCAGTCACGCGTTCTCGAAGGCGATCCGATTCACCGCGATGTCTCGCTTACCGAACGCCAGCGTAACGAAGAAAAATTGATGTGTACCTGTGTCTCGTGGGCGCGCACAGAGCGTCTCGTCCTGGAGGCCTGACAATGTGCCTCTCCAGATTGAATTTCCGCTATGCACATGGTCTCCAGGTGCTAAGCATATGAGAAATCCGTTTGGATTCTTTGTTGAACTAATGAAACAGCCGGTATGGATACCCGTCTGGGTGTTCTACCTGATGCTCATAAACATTGCGAGTGTGATTTATTGGTCTGAGCCGTTGGCAAAACTCATCCTTATTACATTTATGGTTTCAGCGATGCTGATGATGGGCCTGTATTCCAGGTTTGGATTTGAAAAAGTTCTTGGCCTGGGCCACATATTCTGGGTTCCGTTGCTGGCTTATATTCTGATAAAGCTTCCGACTTTTGGATCCTCGTTTAAGAGCTACCTGGTAGTTTTTTCCATCTCAATAGCCATCTCATTGGTGTTCGATATTGCTGATGTATGGAAATACCTGAAAAAATAACTCCAAACAACGCATTAGTGGTCGGCCGGAGTGATTTAACACGCTTATGGCGTTATTCGCGAATTAGTAGCCTTCACCTCGAGCGAAACAACCAGAGCGGAAGGATCGTAGGATATGGGTCATTGCACGATCAAATTTTCCGTAATATTGTCTGATAACAATCACATACGGTTCGTTTGAATAATTGCACCATACGGGTTTTAACCGGGGCGGTGTTTCGCGATAATGCCCACTCCGATAACACGAGCACTAGAGGCAGGTGTTGCCATGGCGATGCAGGATGAGATGACTAACTGGAAAGGGAAACTGGCCTCCTACCGTAGTGAGGTATTGATGGTGTTGGTCGTTATCCTTACCGCCATCGCCATTTGGATGGTGCCGGCTGACAAGGAAGAGGCGCCGCCGTCCCTGCCTCAGCTACCTGCACTCCGGCCGGAGGTGGAGCGCCCGCCGTCAGCTGCGGAGGTCGAAGGCGCCGCAGCGCTCCGGGGAGGCGACCGGGCGCGGGTCTTCATTGCCAGATTGCGTGCCGACAGCGCTGAGCCCGATGCGGGCGTGGTGTTTGCCGAGGCCGAACGACTGCAGAGCGAAGGTAATCTGGATGATGCCTACCTGCTGTATCGTTTCGCCGCACGCCAGGGCCATGCACAAGCTGCCCTGATCGTCGGGACGCTGGCCGATCCGGCCTACCACACTGCTACCCGTAGTTACTTGCCAGAGCCGAAACCCGAGCAGGCCTACAAGTGGTATAGCGTGGCGGCCGCTGCCGGCAACGAGGAGGCTGAGCTGCGTCTGCATAATCTGCGCAATCAAGTACAGCAGGCTGCCACGGCCGGAGACGAGCAGGCCCAGCGTCTGATGCTTCAATGGCGATAAACATACAGGAGATTGAGATTATGAAAAATATTTTGCTTGCGTTGATCATCATCTTGATGTCTGGGCCGGGGATGGCTGCCGCACCGGCCAGCGGAAGTGACAAGCCGCTGCTGATGGAGGGCAAACGCAGTCTTTACCAGCGTGTGCTGACAGTGCCCGGTGCCCGGCTCTTCACCAAGCCCGGTGCGCAAGGGCGCGCAGCGGTGGAGCCCTTTACGGCCTTCTACGTCTATACACGCCGCGCGCATGGTGGCAGTGACTGGGTCGAGGTCGGAACGGATCGTCACGGTACCCGTGCAGGCTGGTTGCCCGTTGCCGATGCCATCGAGTGGAACCACGGGCTCACAGCGGCCTTCCGTGACCCGGCAAATCACGACCGGGTGCTCCTCTTCGAG
Organism: Pseudomonadota bacterium; assembly: GCA_039714155.1. Taxonomy (GTDB): domain Bacteria; phylum Pseudomonadota; class Gammaproteobacteria; order UBA9214; family UBA9214; genus SZUA-186. The sequence goes on from JBDLJX010000004.1 coordinate 36,641, forward strand.
GACAGCGATTCCCTGCACCAGCTCGCACAGCAGCATGATCTTGAGGTGTATGAGCGGCTCTACGGCGAGGCGGTGCACGGTCAGCTTTCTGCAGACTCGCCAGTGGTCGCTATTCAGCCGCCCGGTTACATCGACATCCGGGAGGATTTCTATCTGGTTCCAATTCATCGGTACGAGGATGTTTATCTGGGGAGCGAGAAGGCGCGTCTGTTGCAGGTATCGAGCGTTCCGATGACCCGCGGGCAGGACGCGGCCGGCACGGGCCTTGTCCGCATGCAGGACTACACGGCCGGGCTGGTGTTTGTCATCGACTCCACCCTGTCGATGGAGCCCTACATCGACCGAACCCGGCAAGCGGTGAGGACGATCTACGACACCCTGGACGATGCCGACCTGCTTGGTCAGGTGAACTTCGGGCTGGTCACCTATCGCGATAACGTGGCCGCGGCACCCGGACTGGGCTACCTCGTGCGCACCCACGTCAATCTGGATGAGGGCCGCGATGCGGCCGGCTTCCTCTCCCGGGTGAAATCGCTGCAAGAGGCCCGGGTCTCGAGCCGGGACTTCACCGAGGACGCCTATGCCGGTGTTAGACAGGCTATCGAGGATGTGAACTGGTCGGATCACGAGGCCCGCTATATCGTGCTGGTAACCGATGCCGGGGCGCGCGAGGCAGATGACCCGCTTGCCAGCACCGGCATGGGTGCCGATACCCTGCGGCAGTTGGCCCAGAGCAAGGGTATCGCCATCTTCGTGCTGCATTTGTTAACAGCGGCCACCATGCCGGACCATGAAACGGACGCCGAACAATATCGCGCCCTTGCGGATTTCCCGGGCATCGGTAGCCTGTACTACGGTGTCCCAACCGGCAATGTCCAGGAGTTCGGCAAGGTACTCGATGCACTGGCCGGTCAGATCACCGAGCAGGTACGGCTGGCTGCCGCAAACCATGATCTGCCGGCACCTGTGCCCGCAAGTGATGATGCGCAGCTGGCCGAACTGCAGGCCAAGGTGGCGAAGCTGGGCTATGCGCTGCGTATGCGTTACCTGCAGAAGACCGAGGGCGGTCAGGTTCCCAGAGTGTTCAATGCCTGGATCTTGGACCATGATTTCCGCAATCCCGAACGTACCACCCTGGATGTAAGAGTGCTGCTCACCCGCGACCAGTTGTCGGACCTGAACGACGTGCTTACGCAGGTGCTCAACACGGCAGAGGAGGGTCTGCTGTCACCACAGAACTTCCTTAACGAGTTGAAGAGTCTCGCGGCGACTGTATCCCGTGACCCCGGGCAGCTGGGAACCACGACGGCCACCACCGCGGGGCAGGGCAACAGTCTGGCAGATCTGGGCTTCATGCGGGAGTACATCGAGGATCTTCCCTATACCGGAGAGGTGATGAAGCTGTCGCTGGATGACTGGCAGAGCTGGTCTACAAAACGGCAAGTTGCATTCCTCAACCGCCTGGAAGAAAAGGTCAGCTACTATCGTGCACTGCACGATCATACCGATCTCTGGGTGAGCCTGGATGGCGGAGCGGTCAGCGGTGACTCGGTCTTCCCCGTGCCGCTCGAACTCTTGCCGTGATACCGGCCGCCCACTGGACGACGTGAGTGCTGAGTCCGCTGCGGCGCCGGAGTTCGGACAGTCGCTCATCTATCTCCTGCATGATGTGGTCAAGACCCGTCAGGCCGAGGGCGTTGCCTTCCGTCTCCGGGTGCCAAATCTGCGCATTGACAGGGGCGAGAAGATCGCGTTGATCGGCGAGTCGGGCTGCGGCAAGTCGACCCTGCTGGATATGCTGGCCTTCATCCTGCAGCCTTCATCCGCCGGTGCCTTCCGCTTCCGCCCTAATGGCGATGGGGAACCGGTGGACGTGAACGCTTACTGGAAGCGCGACAAGATCAACAAGCTGGGCGATATGCGCAAGCGACATATCGGTTACGTGATGCAGACTGGCGGCCTACTACCCTACCTGACGGTGCGCGACAACATGAATCTCTGCCGCAGTGTGCTCGGCATGAAGCGGGACGGGACGGTCGAGCACCTGGCCGAGGAACTCGGTATTGCCAGCCACTTGGGCAAGTTACCGGATGCCCTGTCCACGGGCGAGCGCCAGCGGGTAGCCATCGGCCGGGCGCTTGCCCACCGCCCCGCCATCGTGATTGCGGACGAGCCCACTGCCGCGCTTGATCCGTATGCGGCGCAGAAGGCCATGTCCCTGTTTATCAGGCTGGCGGAAGAATCCAACAGCACGGTGATCCTGGCCAGCCACGCCTGGCGCCACATCAAGGAGCTCGGCTTGCGGCGGCTGTCCCACAGAACCAGACGTTCCAAGGACCGCAAACTGACCGAGACCGTGGTGCGAGGTTGAGCATGGTCGCCGCATTGCGCAAGGTCTTTGGCCTGGCAAGTCGCGATTATGTCCACGAGTGGCAGATGTCGGGTTGTTTCGTGCTCGCGCTGGCGGCGGTGCTCGGACCCATGATGGTGCTGTTCGGACTCAAGTTCGGCATCGTCGGCGCCATGATGGAACAGCTGATCGAGGATCCCCGCAACCGCGAGATTGTCCCCGTCGGCAGTGGCCGTTACGACGGTGCCTGGTTGGAGGGCGTACGCGCGCAGCCGGAGGTGGCCTTCCTGGTGCCGCGTACCCGCAGTATCGCCGCGACCATCGAGCTTGGCAGTCAGCGCTCGTCACGCATCGTGCCAGTGGAACTCATTGCCTCGGATCACGGCGACCCGCTGCTCTCACCGCATGATGCACTTCCGGAAGGTCTCACCCGGGTGGTGCTATCACGGAGTAGCGCTGAAAAACTGGATGTCGGGCCCGGAGACACACTGGACGGCAGCCTTGCCCGGCGCTTTCGTGGCCGCCAGGAACGGGTGCACCTGCCCCTGACCGTTGCGGCGCTCGCCCCGGAGCGGGCGTTCTCGCGTGACGGCGCCTTTGTCTCGGTGCAGTTGCTCGAGGCGCTGGAGAATTTTCGCGACGGGCGCGCGGTGCCCGAGCTCGCCTGGGACGGGGTGCCGCCGGATGCTGAGCGTACCTACCCGGGATTCCGGCTGTATGCGCATTCGATCTATGACGTGGCGGGTCTGCGCGATGCGTTCGCCGGGCTCGGTATCGATGTGCGCACCCGGGTTGCCGAGATCGAGCTGGTACGGCGCATGAACCGCAATCTCACCGCTATCTACTGGGCGATTGCCGTAATTGGCATGGTGGGATTCTCGCTCTCGCTGGGGGCGAGCCTGTGGGCCAATGTCGATCGCAAACGTAAACAGTTGTCGGTGTTGCGCCTGGTGGGATTCCGCACCATGGACATCGTCTGGTTTCCAATGGTGCAAGCGCTGTTCACCGCCATCCTGGGCTGGGCACTGGCCGTATCCATCTACTATGTGACTGCCTGGATGATCAATGACATGATGGCCGCGCAGGTGGAGGCGGGACAACAGGTGTGCCGGTTGTTGCCGTTGCACTATGCTATCGCCCTGGCACTGACCTGCGGCGCCGCCGTGGTTGCTGCGGGTCTGGCGGGACTGCGCTCGGCGCGTATCGAGCCGTCCGAAGGCTTGCGCGAGCTGTGACCGGCCCGGCAGCAACGGCGGCCGTCGCGTTGTTGCCTGTGGGTGGCGAATTCGTAAACTATCGCTTTAATACGGACACTTAACCAGTCTTGTTCCCGACGGCAACCTTCCCTACTCTACCCTGTCATGAAGGACCTGCTGGTGTTACTCGCCCATCTTTTGACAACACTCGCCAAACTCCTGGGACCCGGAGGTGCGAGGACCATCGTCGCCCCCATAACTCACTCGGTGGTGACACGCCGGCTGAAATTTCCGGAGATGCTCTCAATTTGCAGACAACGTTGAAAAACTTCCGTTGGCGAACTCACTGCCGAGGGCTCTATCAGCTTCCCGCCACAGCTTAACTATCAATTCGCCAGGCACAGCCAACGCATTCACGAAGGCCACCGCAAAACTCATTTAGCAAGAATCAGTTTTAACTGGTAGGGTTTTGTGTAGACATTCGTGTCTACAATCGGGATTGCCGGGTAAACATCAATAGGGGGGGGAGTAGTAAAATAATCACAATTGGTTTTTCCATCAAGCTCTTCCCACACCGATACTATAGTGACTGTTTGCGGGACATCACTATCCGTTGTATAAAATATACCGTCGCGTAACGCTTCCAGGGGTACAAAACTATTTCTAACTTGTGGCTTTCCAACATAAGCATTGCCGGTGCAGCCAAGTCCATCATAATATAAATAAAAACCATAAAACCACTCGTCCTCTAACTGTGCATAGTAGTGCTTCTCATTAACTTCAAAGTAAACTTTGGCGATCTCTGCGCTCACATTGGCTTGCGTATCACCTATCATCGTCCCGTTAGCATCAACAAGGACTACATGCCCAGGTTGCGGTGTTTGCCTTGCACCGTCCAGCTTCTTTGCGAATGATGTGCCGGGAAGAAGTGCAATTGATAACAAGGCCAGTAATAATTTGTTCTTCACAAATCACTCCCTAAGTTAATAGAAAGTCCTGTACGGGGGGGTCTACAGAGCGCCAGTCATTTGCCACCAGTTTCTTATCCCCAAACGGCAAAGGCCATCCCGAAGGTTGGTCAGTGCGTGTCCTTGCTTCCCGGTACGGGGTGCGGCGGACAGAGACAGTAGTGCTTAATCCGGGGCAGGTGTCTGCAGAATGATTGATTATCATGCAAGCTATGGATGCTTCTCAATCCACTCCCTGGCGAGCGTTTGCGCCGCAGCGACTTGGGCGGGGGTCATTTCCCGGGCCACAAAATCACGATAACTGATTGGTACAGTCTCACCGGCCACGCCAGCGATGTTGTACCACATATGCGCCTGTACATAGTCCTGCGGGACACCGTAGCCATTGTCGTACATGAGACCGAGGTTGTATTGCGCACGGGCATTACCCTGATCAGCCGCCCTGCGATACCACTTTATCGCCTCCTCGTAGTCCTGCAAAACACCGTAGCCATTGACGTACATGAAGCCCAGGTTAAGTTGCGCCACAGCATTGCCCTGTTCGGCCAGCGGCCGCCACTCCTGCAGTGCAGCGTCATAATCGCCCCGATTATAGGCCGCATCCCCCCCGTTAATCCCGCCCGACGCCAGCCCGTGCACTGCCAGCAAGAGCGGCAAAACCATTATCCTGACTATATTCATACGTATCCCCCTGAAAATATGGTGTCGAGTCTGACCCCATTGAATCAGCCTGCATCGGTTGTGTTAGCACAGGCCAGCCACCAGCAGCGGTTCCCTCGCATGAGCGACTATATCGGACCGACCAATCTGGCTTCCAGATTCAATGAGTTGAAGCTTTTCAATACATCCTGCGACGAGAAAATATCCTTGTCATATTTCGCCAGCACAAGATGGTTACGCGATGGACAAAATTCTGCCCCTATGATTTCATCCGTTTTTTCCAGTGCGGACACCACGAGATTTCGTTGTTCATCCCCAAGGTCTTTTCTTATATATACAACAATTTCAACAGCACACTTTTCCTCATTAGGTAAATGTTGTGCTACCTGATTCATAGAACCCCCCCCGTGTGAATGTATTAGCCCCATCTGCCCCCAGATGACACCTAACAGTCAATATTTTGTCATTGACTGACAGCAAAAACGTACGCTCAAAAGATATATATCACAATATGTGGGAATTCAAAAGGTATGTATAGCAATATGTAGTAATACTTACTCATATGGGATTAGAGCTGGTTTCGTAAAAGTCTCAAAGGGGGGCTCCGGTCCTTTAGTATTTTCTTATACACATATCAGAGAAGTCTTACAGACACCTACCTGTGCCTCGCGAATTATTGATATTGCACGAATCAGACGCTCGGCCAGTCTTGCTCCTGATGGTGATCTCCTTCGATCTATGCTGCCATGAAGGCCAGACTTCCGGGGCCTGGCGGTGCAAAGGCCATAGTCACTGAGCACCTCATTGTGAAGTAACAGCACCTGGAAGTTATTAGCGTTGCAATAACCTTCCTTTTTAACAAATGCTCGCAGAACCGTATGTGAACGTCTCCGCTCATACGGCTCCCATCATTCAGCCGGGATGTTAGAGTTATGACACCTCACTAACCTACTTTCTTGTTCGGTGCCTCGTGGCACACATACTGTAAGCGGTCATTCAATGACAGCTATTAATCCATAGCGACCCGGATCAAAAACACGAGTGGGGGAAACAGGCCGTAGTAGCGGGTCAGGTTCATCCGGGTACGCGATTGCTGATCGCGGATGAAATCCGCGCCTTCGGTCGCCCCGGCTGTTTGCACACATCGTACAAACACAGCCCGCAGAATGGGTAAGGGAGCGTAGCGACGTACCCACCAAAAGAGCTATAACTACGATATAGTCGCTGACATGTTCGCCTGTTACTCCATATAATATGCAAAAATCCCGTCAGCCTCCTGGTCGTTGTGCCATGCCACAGAAACGCTTTATCCGAGCACCCGATTATCTGATCTATGTGCTGATCATCCTGCTGATGATTGGTGCCTTGTTGTCCTGGCAGGCCTGGAGTCACACAGAAAACTTCGAACACTTCCACCAGCAACTGGCTATCACATCGGTCAAGGGCGCTGCAGACGAACTCGAGGTCCTGTTCAGTGAATTGCAACGCTCAATGCGACTGTTTGCCGACGACAAGCAAGCGCTATTCGGGAAGATCGCAACTGCACAAGAGGATAATGTCTTGTGGGAGCAACTCGAGGTTGCAGTCCAGAAGCATTTCCCGGAATTCTTCGGCATGACACTCACAGACACCACGGGCAATGTCCTGCGACCGGATTTTGACAACCGGGTCGTTGAAATCTGCCAGCAGGACATCTATACGTTCATCGAGCTGGAATACCGGCAACAGGGTTATATCCACCCGAACCCGCTGGGTTATCATTTCGACATCATGGTCCCCTGGGGTGGACTGGAAGCGCCGAGCGGTGTTTTCTTCCTGAGTTTTCGTCCCGCCATGCTGGCGCGCATCCTCCAGCGGTTGCAGTCACCCGGGCATGAGCTCCTGCTGCTGCAAAAAAACACGCCGGGGCTTATCGAGATTACCGGGCAGGGCTCGCGCGATACCCTGCAACGGGAGTTCTTCCTTGATGCCGACGAGCTGGAGCGCATCGCCTATTCCTTCCCCGTAGCCGACAGCCGCTGGGATCTCATCGACCTGCCGGCAGATGGCCTTTTTTACCGGGAAGCTGCCCGTAACTGGGCATACGCCGCCATCCTGTTCAGCGTGTTTGTCAGCGTCACTCTGCTAATGCTGCACCAGCTCCGCCGCAAGGAGAGGCACCGCATTCAGGCGGAAGAACAGGCACTCCGGCACCAGAGTGACCTCGCACATGTCGACCGGCTAAATATCCTGGGTGAGATGGCCTCGGGTATCGCCCATGAACTAAATCAGCCACTGTCTGCCATATCCACCTATTGCCAGTCAGGACTGCGGATCATCGATACTTTCGCAGAAAGGCCTGAGAAGCTCGTTCATATCCTCAAAGAGTCCTCGCAGCAGGCAAAACGCGCCGGCAATATAATCCACCGCATGAGGCAGTTCGCTGCCAAGGGAAAGGTTCAGCGTGCAGCAATGGATCTCAACCGGATGATCGGGGATGCAACAAGTTTTATCGAGCCCGAACTGGATAAACAGAGGATTACACTGCGACTTGACCTGGCACGTGATTTGCCGTCCGTCATAGCAGACAGCATCCAAATCGAACAGGTGATCCTGAATCTGATGCATAACGCCATCGAGGCCATGAACGAAGAGGGCATTGGGGCAGGCGAACTGGTGGTTTCCAGCAGGCATGCGGAAGAAGGCCAACTCGAGGTTATGGTTCGCGACACCGGGCCCGGGCTGGATCCCGGTACGGTTGACAGGCTGTTTGATACCTTCTTTTCAACGAAAGAAGACGGAATGGGACTCGGACTGGCAATCAGCCGGTCCATTGTCGAAGCCCACGGTGGGCAGCTGTGGGCGGATTCAGAACCGGGCGCAGGTGCAACCTTTTACTTCAGTCTTCCGGTGACCGGGATACGATGAAGTGATGGCAATGGAACCCACGGTTTTCCTGGTAGATGACGATCAAGCCGTTCGTGACGCGCTCGAGTTGCTGTTGGAAACGGCACAGCTCAGAACTGAATCCTTCGATACGGCAGAAGCCTTTCTTGACGCCTGTGATCCGGACCGGCCGGGTTGTCTGGTGCTGGATATTCGCATGCCCGGGATGAGCGGTATAAAACTGCAGGGAGCACTTGTGGCAAGGGGCATTATCACCCCTGTCATCTTTCTGACAGGGCATGGCAATGTTTCCATGTCCGCACAGGCATTCCGCAGTGGTGCAGTCGACTTCATGGAGAAACCATTCGAAGAAGGTATGCTGCTTGAAAGAATTCATGAGGCAATCCGGCTTGACCAGTCAAACCGGGAAGCCCTGGCCAAACAGGCGAATGCAAATGCCCTACTGGCATCCCTGACGCCAAGGGAACGAGAAGTCATGGGGCTGGTTGTCGCCGGCAAGGCAAATAAGGAGATCGCCAAGGAACTGGATTTGAGCCATCGAACCGTAGAAACGCACCGCAGGTGGATAATGACAAAAACCGGCGCTCGTTCACTGGCTGACCTGATTGAGCTTACCCGAGCAAGCAGAGGCTCCGAACCGAATTGACACCACACTATGGGTAATTACACGTAAGTAATACCCCGCATTTCCCTCGCCCCGACAATCACCTAGTCTGTGGGCATGGAACAATCAATCAGCGTCCCATTACTCCCGTTAGAAACCCCGGCAACCCATCCTCAAAAGACCCCGGACCCGGCGGGACTCGGTGACTCGCGAATCCTGGTCGGAACAGATATCAGGATATACCAGGGCGGGCTGCTGATAGCCCGTTGCAGGGCGCGTGGTATTGCTCCAGCCAGACTCTTTGCCAGAACCGACCCTCTCCCCTATCCGGTAAATACCCAGCTGGAAATCGAGTTCGTTTCAGACGGAAACAGGGTGACCAGTATATCCCGGCTACCTGCCACCGTTATGCACCGCTCCACCAGCGGGATTGAACTCAGGGTCAGTCCCGGCCTTGCAAGTGCTACACGCACCGGAGATGACGCCTGGTGAAACACTCTCCATCCACCCTTCACGAAGCTGATGATCGACCGGGGCACGTAATTATACGTGCGTAGTATCCCGCTATATACATATAGCATTTGGTCACGTATAAAATGTTGTGTGCACTAATGGCATTCTTACCTTCCCCTATATGCTCCCAAAGAAATAGAGGCAGGTGAGTGCTGTAGAGCACCAACCGATTAGGAATAAATGCAACATTTGATGGTTGATCCTTTACGGCTAGAATAATAATTGGCAACAAGAGGTAGGCGTCATGACTCAAAAAACTTCCAGATTCGGCATGGGTTTGCTGATGGTTCTATCCGCTGCACTTTCCCTGGCTTTGATATTCTTTCTCGAAATGACTGCATAAGTTGCCAGGAATAGACCTTCTTTGAAGGTGTTGCAGGCAACCCAATTGGTTCGTCAGTCGTAATTCCTTCAGGCTTGGAAGCAGTTATAGGTTCAGCTCTTGGGGACGTTACCTTTGCTACAGCTCAGTCGGTACCTGTCTGTGCTGTGGCGAATTCGTAATTGTGACCTGAAAACGCTAACTTAGACAGTCTTGTTCCTGAAAGCAATCGCCCCTACCCTGCTCTGCCATGAAGGATCTGCTGGTACTCCTCGCCCATCTATTAACCACGATCGCCAAGCTCCTGGGACCCGGTGGCGCGAGGGCCATCGTCGCTGACAGTCTCATATTGAAGCAACAACTCCTGGTCATCAATCGCTCTCGGCGACGCGCGCCCAATCTCTCGGCACTTGATCGATTCCTATTCGGCTTCTGGTCGCTATTTCAACCCACGCCACATTAAGCGGGCTGCCGTGATTATTCGGCCTTCTACGCTATTGAAATTTCACGACCTGCTCAAGAAACGAAAGTACCGACTGCTGTATTCATCTGGCAGTAAAGGAAAACCCGGTCCCAAGGGACCATCGCGGGAACTCATCCAGGCCATCGTTGAACTGGAACGACGCAATCCACGGTTCGGATGCCCACGGATCGCACAGCAGATCAACAAAACGTTCGGAATCGACATCGATAAAGATGTGGTGCGGCGTGTCCTCGCCGCACATTACCGACCTGGTTCCGGTGACGATGGGCCCTCATGGCTAACATTCCTCGGGCACACAAAGGACAGCCTCTGGAGTATTGATCTGTTTCGGCGTGAATCCATTCTGTTGAAGAGCCACCGGGTGCTCGTCATCATGGATCAGTTCACTCGGCGCGTTATCGGCTTTGGCGTCCACTCTGGAGATGTTGATGGTGTCGCCTTGTGTCGAATGTTCAACAAGGCTCTCACATATCAGGGTATTCCACACTATCTCAGCTCTGACAATGACCCACTATTCCAATATCACCGATGGCAGGCAAATCTTCGCATCCTGGATATCAAAGAGATTAAGTCCGTTCCCTGCATACCGTTATCGCATCCGTTCATCGAACGACTGATCGGGACTATTCGCCGCGAATACCTTAACCATGCACTCTTCTGGAACGCCCGCGACCTGGAGAGAAAACTGGAAGAATTTCGACAGTATTACAACGCTTATCGTGTGCACACTTCGCTCAACGGCGATACACCCTCAGAAATCACCGGCGAAACCATCATCCACCTTGCTGACCTCAACCAATTCCGATGGAAATCTTATTGCCACGGACTATACCACTTACCCGTAGCGGCCTAAGCATCAATTCGCCACACACTAAAAGAGGTTACCCATTAGCCAGACTCGGGGATCGCCACTTCCTGGTCATACCCTATTCCGGACTTGTTCCGACATCGAACAGATTGATCTGGGTTCCCAGGCGCGTTTGCACGGCACCGCCGGCCAGGCCCTTGGAAAACAGCAAGATGTTCAGCGATCCGCCGTACAGGAAGTTGCCGAGGCGAGTGTAGCCTCTTTTCACCACTTTTCCGGGGACGATGTCCTTGTCCAGCACCACCGACCCTATGGTATTCAATCCCACAGGGACGGATGCGACGTAGCCAGTCAGTGCCGTTCCATCCAGGTCGGTGTACTTGACCTCGATGATGATCACGCCCCGCTGGAAAACCTGGAACTGGCTGAAGTCGCTGCCGGGTCGCCCTGCATCGCCGCTCGTCGGGGCCCAATTCGGGAAATCGAAATAACCATAGGTGCCGTCGGATACCACCGCGGCGTGGACGATCCTACCGTTGACCGGGGAATGAAAGTGATGATAGGTGTTCGGCATCAGCACACAGGAGAGCCCGGAGCCACCCACAAAGCGGCTCCTGTACTTGTCGTCCACGCCCTTCAGGAGCTCGTCCAGGCTGATAGGAATGCCCTTCACATCGAGCACCGTATTGAGCTGCAGCGGGTTGTCAATCAGCTTTCTGGACACCCTCCGCCCCTCATTCAGGACCTGAACGAGGGGGTTCATGATGCAATCCGTGGGCGATACCACGATGTAGTCGCGTTTAGGGTACTCCTTCAACGGCATGGTGGCAGGCCGGCTGGGAATGGTTCGGCTCTCGTGGTCGACGATGATCTCGCGGGCGAAAAACTCGTTCCAGGACTTGTAGTCTCCTGCCCTGTACTTCTGATAATCCTCGATCTCGATTCGAGGATCGCTGACCCACTCCTCGATGAAGTTCGTAGACACGGGACTATCCATGAACATACCCCGTTGCTTGCTGAAGTCCTGGGTGAACTTCAGGCCCGTGAGTAGTGGCTCGGCGGGATCGAGCGGGTTTCTCCCCTGGACGAATGCCTGGCCGGCCTCGTTGTGGTAGTAGAACCAGGCGAAATCCTGAATGTACTCAAGTCCGTTGTCGTGCGTACCGTTAATGCGCGGGAGAAAGGTGCACCAATCGGCGAAGAAGGGCACCATCAGCCCCAGCAACTGTCTCCCGTCCTCAGCGGCTTCCCAGGGATTGGGCATCGAATACGCGGGAGGAAGATCCTGCATCCCCGCCGCCGCCGCATCCAGCGCCTTGGGCACTACCGGGTTCGTGTAGAACTGATCCAGGAGGAACGCTAGAGAGTCGCTGCATGGGGAGGCCGCGACAACCGAGATCATATGGATATCCAACAGCCCCTGGCCAAAGTAGCGCCCACGTAAATTGTCTAACGATGTTCGAACGCGCTCGTACCGCTCGCTGGTAACCAGGCTTCTCAGGTGCTCCGGCACGTGTTGCTCATATTCTGATACCATTGCTGAGCCGGTCGAATTCGGGGTTCCCGCCAAAGACGGTAATGCGAATGAAAGGCAGCCGGCCAATACCAAAACGGCGAGCGTCGATGCGGACAGGGTCCTCATAACAGATCATCCTTGCGAAAAATCGGAGACAGCGAACAAATGCTCCGGACATGAAAAGAATTGGCCTCTGTGGCCGATATTTAGAAGCCTAGCACATCTGCACAGCCTGATCCTGAGGCCTGAGGGCTCCGACCACAGCACCAAGAACCCAGGGCTCAGCTCTTTTCACCCAGCACTGGGGATGTCCTTGGCCTTCTTGCCGTTGAGGATTGCCAAGGCCATCGCGGCCGTGAGCCACTCCATCCTCCACCACGCCGCAGAGGAAGCCGTCGGCCGTGCTTTATGCCTACATTTTGCACGTTATGGAAATTTAATAAATCAAGAAAAGACGAAACGAACAATTGTTGGGGAACGACTACTTTGGGTGGCGAGTTCAACCGGTGAGGGGATTGCGACGGTTCCTTCCTTCGCATAGTCTCGGAGAGAAAACCGCTATCTGTGGAGAGAACACCATGGACATATCAGGCTGCTCCTATCTTGTTTACGTTGTCACGGGAAACACTGAGCGCACTCCAGCATGAGGCTGCGCACCCGCCTCCTAGCCACACAGGTTCCAGCCATGCTGTTGCTGTTTCTGGCATTGTTCGCGCTCGCCTTCAACACCAGCAGGAGTATCCTGGCAGAGCAGATCCAGCGTGAAAGCAGAGCACTGGCACGAGCCCATGCCGGCGAATTCGATCTGCTGTTCCAGACCGCGCAAACTGTGGCCCAAGGCCTCGCACTAGCCGTAGCTAATGACTCGGAGCTGGACCCGGTCCGTATCGAGAAACGCATCCGCAACACCTTGGAGCAGTACCGCTTTATCTATGGCTCAACCGTCGCCCTTATCCCCGAAGCCACCGAGCTGAGAAGTTTCGCGCCCTACCTGTACCGCGAGCCGGAAGGAATCCGTTCCACCTCGCTGGCCACGGCGGACTACGATTATCCGCACTGGGACTGGTTCCGCACCCCACTGGAACAGAATAGTGCGACCTGGGGCGAGCCCTATTTCGACAAGGGCGGCGGTAATATCCTGATGGTTACCCACTCCGCACCCATCCGCCGTCAGGGGCAAATCCTGGGGGTGGCCACAGTAGATATCTCTATCGCCGAGCTGGTGGATCAAATCCGGGCTCTGCGGGTGGCCGACAGTGGTTACGCATTCCTGCTCACGGCAAGTGGTCGCCTGATTGCCCATCCCCGGCAGGGCCTGCTGTCGGAGCAGGACCTGAAGACAATGATCAAGGCTTCTGACGACGGTAATCTGAGGATGCTGGAAAGGCTAACGGCCGACAGCGGTGATGAGCTTGCGATGTTCACTGATCCGTTTTTAGGCCAGCCAAGCTGGGTAGTAAGCAGTCGCATAGAGGCCACCGGCGCCACCCTGCTTATCGTCCTGCCGCTGCAGGAGATCATGCGTCCCGTGACCCGGCTCAAACAAAAGATGTTACTGGCTGCGGTGCTGATTATAGCGATTACCCTGACAATCATCCTGGCCCTGTCTGCCAACATCACGGCACCCCTGACCCGGCTGGTGGGACAAGCGGAGCATTTCGCCGCGGGACGCCTGGACCGGCGTTTGCCCGAGGATACAGGCCCAGTGGAGACTCGCCACCTGGCACATGCTTTCAATAACATGGGCGCAGCTATACAGCGGAACATCGAGGAAGTGCGTAGCGCCACCGCAGAAAAAGAGCGCTATCACAAAGAGCTTCAAATCGCCGCCGAGATTCAGAAGGGGATCCTGCCGCATCGTTTTCCCCCGTTCGCCGACCTGGAGGCCCGACTGGATCTTGCGGGCCTCACACGGCCGGCCCGTGAGGTGGGGGGCGATTACTACGATTTTTTCCGTTTGTCCCGCGACCGTATCGGCATTGTGGTCGCCGATGTCTCCGATAAGGGTGCTGCGGCCGCCCTGTTCATGGCCATTACCCACACCCTGGTGCGCGAGGTGGCCCAACGCCGGGTTCCCCCGGCCGAGGTGCTGAGGCGCATCAATCGTACATTGGCCAACGAAAATCCCTCCGCCATGTTTGTCACCCTGGTGTATGGCGAATACCACTCGGATACAGGCCATCTGCGACTTGTCAATGCTGGCCACAATCCGCCCCTGCTACTCCGCGCCGACGGTGGCATGCAGATCGTGATGGCCAAGCCCAGACTGCCGCTGGGCGCCATGCCGGACACCCGCTATGAAACCCTGGAACTGCGGTTGGAACCCGGCGACAGCATCCTGCTGTACTCGGACGGTATTACCGAGGCCTGCAATTCGGAGCAGGAAGAGTGGGGCCTCGGCCGGTTGCAGAAAGTTCTGGGAAAGCTTCAGGGAGATATGCGGACGGTTGCCCATGAATTACTGGCACGGGTCGATGCCTTTCGCGGTAACGCCGAGCAGCACGACGACATCACCCTGTTATTGCTGCAACGCCAGCCTGCAGACTCGCCGGCCGCCGACAAGGCCGAGCATGTCCGCAGCGTACGCATGGAGTGGCCGGCCCGCACTGAAATACTGGCTAAGGTGGCCGCCTTGGTCGAAGCCATGGCCCGGGACGCTGGCTTCGACGAGCGGGAGGCAGGCCGTCTGGTGCTGGCCGTCGACGAGGTGGTCAGTAATGTGATCCGACACGGCGATGGGAAGGAAAACCGTTTCGCCATGGAGCTTACCCCGCTAGATGGGGGGCTGGAGGTCACAGTAATCGACTGGGGCGAGCCGTTCGACTTCGAGGCCAAGTCCCATACATACAGCGGGACGGTGTCATTGGATCATGAGCCCGGCGGCATCGGCCTGTATCTCGCGTGCCAGTCGGTGGATGAGGTTCGCTATACCCCGAACGCCTTGGATGGCAACCATCTTACGCTAGTGAAGTACCTAAGTGCCTTATCCTGAATCCGGTATAGTAGCCCCGCTGAAATCTGTAAGGTTCCAGATGCGACTGGTTAGACAGGGAGTTGAGTTGCCAAACTTTAAACAGGCAACTGACTTTCTCGTACCTTTAATTAGTGCCCGGCGTTTGGTGTAAACGCCGTAAATTAAGAGGAAAGTAACATGACTGCCATAACCAACGGCACTGTTTCCATTGCACCCTCCTTGAGCGACCGCGAATATGCCGAGTGTTTCGATACGTTTAGGCAGATCTCAACCGAATGGAAATCGACACAGAAGTGGCTGAGTGACGATCTCCTTCCCCAGCGTGCCTGGTCAGATCCTCTGAACATTCTGAGTATCGGCAGTGGCACCGGAGATTTCGATTTGCAGCTTATGAAGCTCATCCTGAAGCGCTGGCGTATCGGGTCCTATATCGCAATCGATCCCAATCCCGATCATAATCAAATATTCACAACCAGATTCCGGGAGAGCGGCCTGACGGTTTCCAATTTCGAAATACTCTCTCAGACCTTCCCAGTCCAGCATCTCGATATGAAATTTGATCTTGTCCATATGACGCATTGTCTTTACTACATACCGGACCGGCTCAAGGCCATTCAAGCTGCCCTCGATATCCTGAACAATCAGGGTCTTATTTTAGTCTTTCACCAGACCCCTTTGGGCATCAACGAAATTCAACGGCGATTTTTAAAACGTGCCAAGGGCAACGAAAGTGAAATGTATTCTTCCAAGGACATCTATCGGTTGCTGGAATCACTTCCTGCCACTTTTGCATTTGACATTATTGATGGAATACTGGATGTGTCGGATTTAGTCGCACCGCAGTCTCTTCGGGGAAAGCAGCTTCTGAACTTTTTTCTGGAATGCCGTGCAGATTTGTTACCACCGGAATTCAAGGAAGAGGTTGTAGATTTCATCAAAGGGTTAGCGTTTACTGAAAACAACCGCCAAGTCATATTCCACCCTGTCGGGGTTTTCTGTATATCGCGCAATCCCAACCAAGCTGCGATATAGATAACAGATCCCCAAAGCGATGGAACTGAATTCCCATTAACAACTAATGTCTCCTGCGTGATGGTCTTACGCTGGTTTGCTTACCGTAATCCACAGGAACACCTCGCCACTAATATTCCGATAGTCCCGGGCTTCAATGTCAAAGCCCAGCCGTTCCAAATCAATATATAGTTTTTCCGGGCTTTTATGGCTGTAATACAGCTCCTGCCCCAAGAATTCCTTATACCCATCGAATTCCAGCTTGCCCGTGTACTCCTGGGTTGCATAGGTGAATAATACTTTTCCATTCGGCCGCAACCAGTCGAATATTTTCCTGAACAAGGCTGCATGATCATCTCGGGGGACATGGAACAGGGCATAGATCATGGTGACCGCATCAAATTGGCCCGGTTCGAATTCGATATCGCGCATATCGGCATAGATGGTATCCATGTTCGGAACGTATCTGGCCGCCAAATCGAGCATCCGTTGCGAAAAATCTATGCCCGTGACCGACCAGCCCCGATTTATGAAGGTAGCAGCAAACGGTTCGCCTGCCCCGCAACCCAGGTCGAGCACTCTTCCCTTTATTATGTCGAAACGCTGGTAAAAAGCGTTAAACACCTCCGTCATATCGAAGATACCGCGGCTCTCCTCATAGGTGTCAGCAAATTCATCATAGATGCGGGCAAGGGATTTTTTCATGGATGAGTGAACATTTAACTGATTATAAGTTGCTGGAAAGCATCCTGTTCAGAGACTCCTTGCCTAAGTGGCCACCGGAAAGATCGACCGGAAGCGGTTGAAGGTTTGGTAATCATTCGTTAACCTTTCCCTTTCACGGTCTTCCGTCTGACTATGCCGCAGCGCATACAGACAAACTCGGCCCCTCACGGTTGCCGATCCCGGTCTGCCCCTGTCCGGATGGCTATGCCGGTTCGTCGCTAACAATGGTGAACAGATCCGAGAATCCCGAAAGATCCAATACTTCTTTCACGTTCTCCTGCGGAGAGCGCAATCGCATGTCGCCCGCCTTGGCCCGCACTTCCTTCAGGATTATCAGCAGTACCCTCAGACCAGCGCTGCTCAGATACTGAATCCCGTGCATATCCAGGTCCAGCCACACGGTACCTTGAGCGAGTTGCTGCCGGAAAGCGGCATCCAGTTCCGGTGCAGTATGGCTATCCACACGACCCGCCACGCTGAGGATGGTCCATTTTCCTTCTGTCCTGTCATGAATCTGCATATGTCTACTCCGACGGTTGAAATCTTGCAATACCCACGAAATTATACTGCCACCTTCTACAGCCGGGAAAGAGTTGCGCACGCTGCTATGGCTCATACAGTCCGGCACCGACGATCATTTCTTCGCCGTCCACCTGAACTCTCCGAATGTAGGCCAGCTTCCGCACCTGGTCGGCGTATCCCGGCCTGGCCCAGTAGTATTCTACCCAGGCACTCTGGCCATTTTGCGTCTTACAGAAGGCCCATGATAGATGTACTGCCTCAATGGCTTGCTTAAGGTGGAAGATAATTCAAAAACCAAAAACGCATCAGCAAGATTTTGGTGATTGATAATAGTTATTATTTGTCACTGTTCTTGCCTCTATAATATAATTCCAGAGTGCAATTGTTTCTGTTATCGTAATCCAAACCAGGCACTGACTTAAGTGTCTTTAAATGGTTAACAAACAATCTCTTTGTCCCCATTAATTATGACTTTTATTACTGATATCGTTTCCACAAACGTTCACGAAGCCCACATCTCAGCTATCAAAGGCATGGCCATATTAAGCGCCAGGGTAGAGGGGGCCGCATCGCTCACCTGGGGGCTACCGTCTTTTCGTACACCGGAATATATTCGCCGGGGTGTCAAACAGTATCTTGATGAAGATCTCGATGCTGGCAAATATACCTTACCCGACGGTCTGCCTGAACTACGTGAACTGGTCGTGGCAAAACACAAAGCAAAGACTGGTATTGATGTTGACGCGGATGAGAATGTGATGATCAGTGCCGGCAATATGCAAGGTTTGAACACACTGTTTCATACCATGCTTGATCCGAGCGATGAGATCATCCTGACCGACCCGTGTTTTGCATCACACATCCAGCAGATTAATTTATTCTCGGGTAAGCCGATTTACTGGCCGCTGGATGAAAACAATAACTGGTCTCTGGATATAGATTTATTGCCAGATTTAATTACTGACAAAACGCAGGCCATAGTTCTTGTTAGTCCATCAAACCCTACGGGAAAAATATTTTCCGAAGATGAACTGATCCGTGTCGGTGAGATCGCCAAGCGACACAATATACTGATTATTATCGATGACCCGTATAGTGTCTTCGTTTACGACAACAGGAATAAATATTTTAATCTCGCCAGCGTTGAGGAATTTAAAGAGCACATTGTTTATTTGTATTCATTTTCAAAATCTTATGCCATGAGCGGTTGGCGATTGGCCTATATGGTAATGCCTGCCGAATTGAAACGTGAAGCGCTCAAAGTACACGATGCAACAATGATTTGTGCGCCGCGCATTTCCCAGTTGGCGGGTATTGTTGCATTGAGTCAGCCCTCTGATCATAAACAGGAATTTGAAACAATTCTGAATAGTCGCAGAGAACTAATCTGCCAAAGACTCGACGATATACCGCATGTTTTTGCCAATCAAAAACCTGAAGGGGCGTATTATATTTTTCCAAAAATAATTGCAGCCCACACAAATTCGGAAAAATTTGCAATAGATTTACTAAACAATGCCAGAGTTACGGTCACACCAGGCAGTGCTTTTGGACCTTCAGGTGAACATCATGTGAGGATGGCATACTGCGTTGATGAAGATACGATCAATCTGGCGTTTGACCGAATCGAAAAACATTTCAAAGGCTGATTGCTAGAAAATTATATGAGCAATCTATAAGTCTGCTCCGACCCGACCCAGAAGTTCAGCGCCTTGGATCGAATGTCTGGAAGGCAGCACCAGAGCGCGAACCCGGCAAGGCAGGTAAGGATGGCGGCAGCGACTTAACTAACCAGAGGCACATCCAGGAGATGTCTTCAGAGCAGGCGCCATGCCCGCAACATTCACTTACCAGGAGAGCAACAATGACCAATCGGCATCACCAACGCGCAGACAAAGTGGTAGCGGAGTTCAAGAATATTATTGGCGAATCGATATGTAACCAGATCCAAAGCGCTCACTTTCAGGACCTTACCCTGCTGGTACGCGACTTGATTACCGACGACCTGCTTGTCGCGGCTGAACTGATCGATAAGGTGGCCCAGCAGCTACGGAGTGAGTCCGATTTACACGAAATGGAACTCTAGCTTCCGAAGGGCTCAGGCCTGATTGGCTTGATTGGTATAGCTAGACGCAAGAAAGCGGCGTAATCATTAAATCAGCAGCAACAGAGTCGGCAGCTTAGGTCGCCGTCTTGTGTTTTCGTGAATTGCTACTACGGCCGAAAGTACGCGTTTAGCTGACAGAACTGGCCAGGCCGTGTCGAACGCGTGCAATCGACCCTGTGGGTGGCGAATTCATAATTATTAACTGAAAACGATAACCTAGACAGTCTTGTTCCTGAAAGCAACCGCCCCTACCCTTCTCTGCCATGAAGTATCTGCTGGTACTCCTCGTACATCTACTTACCACAGTCGCCAAACTCCTGGGGCCCGGCGGTGCGAGAGCTGTCGTCGCTGACAGCCTCTGGAGCATTTATCTGTTTCGCTATGAATCCATTCTGCTGAAGACCCACTGGGTACTCATCATCATGGATCAGTTTACTCGGCGCATCATCGGCTTTGGCGTCCATGCTGGCGATACCGATGGTATCGCCCTGTGCCACATGTTCAACAAAGCCATTTCTACCCAATGTGTTCCATACTACCTCAGTTCTGACAATGACCCGCTATTCCGGTACCACTCTATGCGTGACTCGTGAGTCGACTTATCGTGTTGACCACCAGTCTCCTGCCGTGACACACTAATGACTCAACCGACCGACCATCAACTGCGCGAACTCGATGTCTCTATACGACGAAGTGTATGGGCGAGAGCCCAGCCAACCCGTATCCTCGAGCCAGCGCGGTGCTGGCCTCGGCCTGTCGGGTGGTGGATTCCGCGCCATGTTGTTCCACGTGGGAGCACTCCGGCGCCTGTTCGAGGCCGACGCACTGCGCGACCTCTCGCGCATCACCAGTGTGTCGGGCGGGTCGATCACGGCCGCGCAGTTGGCCCTGCACTGGGATACACTGACCGCGCACCCGGGAGATCTCACGCGCTGGAAGGCCCTCGTCGAAGCGCCGCTGTTCGAGTTCGCGGGCAAGCGGCTCGACGCCCTGGCGATCGGCGCCGGGTGGGTCCGGCCACGGCGCGGCGCCGCGGACGGCGTTGCGGATGCCTACGACAAGCTATTCGGTGGCGCTACGCTCCAGAGCCTCCCTACGGATCCGCGCTTCGTCATCCTCGCCACCAACCTCGGCACCGGCTCGCTCGTACGCTTCGCCGCGAAGTACACTGCCGATCAGCGGGTCGGGCGAAACCAGGGACTGGACATCCGACTCGCTGATGCGGTGGCCGCGTCCTCCGCCTTCCCACCGATACTCTCTCCGAAAGTGATCCGTCTCGCAGACCAGGAGGCGTTGACGGATTCCTTCCCGGGCGACCAGCCACCCCTGCAGCGCAAGCCCTGGACCCACCGCCTCGAGCTCACCGACGGCGGCGTCTACGATAACCTCGGCCTCCAGCCTCTCGAGAAGTACCACACTATTCTGGCGAGCGACGGCGGCGGCCCCTTCGCGTTCAAGGAGCGCGTTGCGAAGAACTACCTCCAGCACATGATTCGCGCCTGGGTGGTCACCGACAACCAGGTCCGTAGCCTGAGGCGCTCCAACCTCGTCTCCGAATACCGGGTCGATACCCGCCTCGGCACCTACTGGGGCATCAATACGCAGATCGCGAAGTACTCGAAGCAACGCATCGACGTCGACCCGAGCTGGATCGAGGAGCTCTCATCGGTTCCGACCCGCCTCTGGCACATGCCGGAACGCGTGCGCAGACGCCTGATCAACTGGGGCTACGCAGTCTGCGACGCGGCGTTTCGAAGCTACGTGGATAGCAACCTGCCCGACCCAGCCGGGCTGCCATACCCGGGCGACCCTCTGTCGGCACCGGTTCCAGAGCAATCGCTGTGGCGGCGGATCTTGAGACTGGATCCCGCATGACACCTCCCAACACGGGTGAGGAAACGAGGGAGAAATCATGAAGCGAGCAACCTTCGACGAGGTGTTCTTCGGAGAAATCGACGAGGTATTCTTCGGCCGCGACCGGCAGCTTCGCTTCGCGGTCGAGTGCCCGGTCAAGTACGAGGTCTGGCTCGCCTACGCGCAAGGGGAGACCGATCGCCTCGACCTGATCTTCGAGTCCAGCGAGGATACGGAGCCCAAGGAGGTCGCGGCGAAGTTCGTCGAGCTGCTCACGCAGGCGGAATTCAATGTTGCCGACGCCAAGATCGCGGTCACGGGCGACTTCGTCGCCACCGAGATCGACTTCAAAGAACTCGTCGCCTGTGTGCTGCCCCTGACCTCCATGCGTGAGATCGTCCACATCGCGGCCGACATGTCCATCGACGCCCTGCGCTCGCTCATCCAGGGCGAACGAATCCCGGACCAGGACTACCTGCCGGAATCCACGCCGCGGCAGCGAAGGCGCGAGGTCGCCGATCGACTGGTGTGGTTCGTACGCCTGCTGGCAGCCGTGAGCGATAAGGCGGCGAACACTGGTCGCGACCAGGTACAAGTCGACACGGTCGCAGAACACCTGATCAACATCCTGCATCGGGTCCAGAGACCAATGACGACCACAAGCCAAACCGTCTGGCAACAGAAGAGCTACAACGCCGAGCCACCGCCGATCGAGGCCGACGAGCCGATGCGGCTCATCGAACGGGTGACCAAGAACCGAGAAGCGTCGGTGGCCGTCACTCGGTCTCGAACCACGATCAAGGCCGACGCGGTGCAGCGCCTGTTCGAATCGAGCTGTAAGAACATCGCCTGGGCGATCGTCGACAGCGGCATCGACGCGACACACCCTGCCTTCCAGGAGCCACCCGGTCCGCCGGCCCTTCCTGAGGCGAGTCAGTCACGTATCCGCGCGACCTACGACTTCACTCGGGTGAGGGAAGCGCTCTCATTGGTCACGGGAGGGGAGCTGGACGGGCGCGTCAGCTCCGGGGGCGAGGTCAACTGGTCGAAGATCATCGAGGAGGGCATCCGCGTCGAACACAACGCCAGTTATCGAAAGCCGAAGTCCGACCACGGCACCCACGTCGCCGGCATTCTCGGCGCCAAATGGCCCGAGCGCGACCTGCAGGGCATTTGCCCCGATATCGGGCTCTATGACTTCCGTGTGCTCGGAGACAACGGTCGCGGAGACGAGTTCTCGATCGTGGCTGCCCTCCAGTTCATCCGCTGGATCAACGAGCGTGCGCGCCGCACCGTCATCGCAGGGGTGAACCTGAGCTTCTCCATCCCCCACGACGTCGCCAACTACTCGTGCGGGTGGACCCCCGTCTGTGCGGAAGCCGATCGACTGGTCCGCTCGGGCGTCGTCGTCGTCGCGGCCGCTGGCAACAGCGGCTACATGGGAGCCGCCCATGCGACGGGAACCGAGTACCACAACATCAGCGTGACGGATCCCGGTAACACGGACCGTGTGATCACCGTCGGCTCGACCCATCGCACCGACCCCCACCGCCACGGAGTGAGCTTCTTCTCGGGGCGCGGCCCCACGGCCGACGGCCGCCTCAAGCCCGACCTGGTGGCGCCGGGCGAAGCGATCGACGGGCCGATTCCCGGGGAGGAGATCCGCACCATGGACGGCACGAGCCAGGCGGCACCCCACGTGAGCGGCGCCGCAGCCCTACTGATGGCTCGC
This sequence comes from Pseudomonadota bacterium, assembly GCA_039714155.1. Taxonomy (GTDB): domain Bacteria; phylum Pseudomonadota; class Gammaproteobacteria; order UBA9214; family UBA9214; genus SZUA-186. The sequence goes on from JBDLJX010000004.1 coordinate 59,874, forward strand.
TATCGAGAGCTCATCGGTGCACCAGAGCGCGTCAAGGAGCTACTGGTCAGCTCCGCGACCGACTTGGCCCGCGACCCGACCTTCCAGGGCTCCGGTGTCGTCGACGTGCTAAGGGCAATGCAATCACTATAAAGGGAGAGCGCCATGCCTGAGTTCATCCTCGACGCTGTAGAAGCACGCTTCGGTGACTGCATTCTGATCCGCTGGGGCGACGACCTGAGCAAGATCATGCTCATCGACGGCGGACCGAGCAGCGTCTACGAGGACCGGCTCGAGCCAGTGATCGACGAGATCCGCGGGGAACTCGGCGTCTCTGCGGACGCCTCCCTGGACCTCGAGCTCGCCGCGGTGAGCCATATCGACGGTGATCACGTGCTCGGAATCGAGCAGCTACTGAAGGCCATCAAGGACGCGCGCAACGATCAGCTCGCCGAGAAGGTCCGAATCAAGAAGTTCTGGCTCAACAACTTCGACGACATCCTCACGGGCGGAGGAGCAACGCCCTCTGCGGTGCTCGCGTCGTTGGGGACCCACGCACCGCCCACACTCGTGGGCGAGGTGGCGGCAGTGCTCGCGAGTGTTCCCCAGGGCCGCCGCACCCGCGATCTCGCGCGCGGCTTGCAGCTGCCCGGGAACATGGCGGCCGGGCAGCTTGTCAAGAGCGGCGATACGCTGGCCCTGCCCGACGACATGGACATCACGGTCGTCGCACCCGCGAGTGACGAGCTGGACGCCCTCCAGGATCTCTGGGTCAACACCCCGGTCGCCGATCGGGCGACTATCGCTGCAAACATCGATCCGTCGATCCCGAATCTGTCGAGCATCGTGATGCTCCTGAATCGCAACGGCGCTACCGCGCTACTCACGGGCGACGCACGCGGAGATCTGATCCGGAAGGCACTAGCCAGTGCAGGCCTTCTCGATGCGGAGGGAAAGCTCCACGTGAACGTGCTCAAGCTGCAGCACCACGGCAGCAAGAACAACATGATCCCCGAGTTCTTCGAGAAGATCACCGCCGACCACTACGTCATCTCAGCGAACGGCCACCACCACCACCCGTCGACGGATACCCTCCAGGCGATCGTCGATGCGCGGGGGAACAACGCGTACGCGATTCATCTTACGAACGACGTGCCCCACGCTACGACGCTCCTGAACGACGCAGCCGCACAGCTGGGTCGGAACTTCACCGTCCATATACGCGCCACCAACGACCACAAGATCCGAATCGCAGTCGGTTAGCGGGTGTAGGTTACACATAATTTACCGCTATGTAGTAACGCCATGCTCGATTTTGACTGGGCTTGGCCTTTGCGCCTGGCGGTACAATCATTTGATGCAAACCTGAGTGGAAATTGGCATACTGCGGATATCTTCTTCCCCATAGGTCCACTTCTTCGCGATGAGCTTACGGTGCCAGGCAAGCAAGGTATCCGGAGTAACAAGCGTTTCGAGTTCATCAAGCAACCGGCGACCAAGGACTTTGGCTTTCACGGCCAGTCGTATCCGCTGTTCGTCGGTGAACCGAAGCCACTGCCCTTCGAGCTGATCCTTGAGAACACGGTTCTCTTCTATAAGATAGTCGATGACCCCCTGTTGGTGGCGGTTAAGCCAGCCGGCCAGGGCAATTATGAGGAGGTGGAAGGGTTGTATGACAGGGGCCATTGCGCGAACAGATTATCCGTAATATTGCCTGATAACAATATCATACGGTTCGTTCGAATATTTGCACCATACGGGCTCTGTTTTATCGAGCAAGAGAACGAAGCTAACAAGGAAAATCCAGCCACCGCCTAAAGGCCCCGCATAATCCTTCCTCTGCTTATTGCTGCCGATGACTCTGTGATTGGGTAGTTACGCAGAATTATTTACAGATTCTGACCTGTTATGGCTCCTCGACACCGGGACATTGCTACTTTGATGACACGCAGTGTTATGTGCTTCATCTTTCATGATGTGTCTCCACAAGAAACACTGCCAGTGTCGATGCAGCCCATCAACGATGGGCTCCAACAGAGTCCGGGCTGAACAGTTACTAGTGTGGTGTAACGAATAACGTGCACATATCAGAGGCCCACAAATGACCCAAGACAAGGCGCAGCCTGCAGTTAATGGCTATTCCCTTAACAAAGGCTGCAACGCAGTATTGGGTCATTTGTGGGCCTCCCTCCGGGCGAGACGAGAAGCCGTCATCTGCGGTGTTGCGTCTCTTGTAAAGGGCACGCCATTCCCTGCGAGACGCGCCTTGCAGCTAACGGCTTCTCGTCTCGCTGATACGTACACGTTATTCGTTACACCACACTAGCTATCCTCTCAGGATTAAGTTTCCCTCAGCATCCCTCCTCCGGCTCGGAATAACGTGTCTATCGAGATCGCCATTAATGGTAGAATACATATCCTTGGCGAAAGCCTTGTCTCCTATATGCCAAGAGTGACTCTTTGTACCTATAGCCTTTATCTTTTTCTCATTAGCTGAGTAATACTCTC
>JBDLJX010000005.1:0-61312 GCA_039714155.1 Pseudomonadota bacterium
GGTTACCATCGGTAGATCATCCAGGACGGTACCAGGATATCCGGTTCCAGCTTGTTGTAGCGGGATTCCAGTTGGCCATCGCCATCACGGTCGATCAGGTAGTAGGGAAAACCATAGCCTGGTACGATCTTGACCATGTAGAGCTGGCCATTGATACGGTATTCATGGATGACATCCTTGCCACGCTTGATGATGGTGACTTCAGGTTCAAGCTCTTCTTCCTCGCCGGTGGGCGTCGGTGGCGGCGGTAGTGGTGCGTCCGGTAACGGCTGCAGTTCCGGTGGCTGTTCTGCCAGGCCGGTTAACGGCACGGTCAGCAGCAGTGCGAGCAGGATTCGGTTAGAGTTCAAGCAGCTTTTCCTGTTCTTTTGCGGTTGGTTCGAAACTGGTGTATTCGTAGTAATCAAAGATAGCATCAACCACCTCCTGTGGCTTGTCCAGTACCTTGAACAGATCCATATCCCCGGCGGAAATCGTACCCTCCCTGATCAGGGTGTCATGGAACCAGTCGATAAGGCCGGTCCAGAAATCGGACGCCACCAGTATGATCGGGATACGCCGGGTCTTGCCGGTCTGTACCAGGGTCAGGATCTCGGCCAGCTCGTCGAGGGTGCCGAAACCGCCCGGCAACACGACGTAGGCCGAGGCGTACTTGACGAACATCACCTTGCGGGAAAAGAAGTGCCGGAAATTGAGGCCGATGTCCTGGTACTCGTTGCCGGCCTGTTCCATTGGCAACTGGATGTTGAGGCCGATACTGGGTGACTTGCCGGCAAAGGCACCCTTGTTGCTGGCTTCCATGATGCCCGGGCCACCGCCGCTGACGACGGCAAAGCCGGCGTCCGACAGTGCCCGTGAGATATCCTCGGCAAGGGTGTAATAGGGATGGTCCGGTGTCGTGCGGGCCGAGCCGAACATGCTGACCGAGGGCTTGATATGGGCAAGGCGCTCAAAGCCCTCGACGAATTCCGCCATAATCTGGAATATCTTCCAGGATTCGCGGGTGAGCTGGGAGTCGTCCTTGGGCAGGGTACCGTGGTGTTTTTGCGGTTTGCTATCGGCCATGGATCCGGTATTGACATTGAAGGTTTGCAGCTTTCAGTGGTTGATATACGGGATAAAAACGGCGTTGATGATACCATGTTCACCCGCTGGCATCGGTTTCCCGGAATCCGGGGCCGGGTATTGATAACAAGGTTGCCTGATGAACAATAAAACCGCCAAACCCCTGTTGCTGGTTGATGGCTCTTCCTACCTGTACCGGGCCTTTCATGCGCTGCCGCCACTGACCAATTCGCGCGGTGAACCGACCGGCGCGGTGTACGGCGTTATCAATATGTTGAAGCGCCTGATTGCCGACTACCAGCCGGAGCACATGGCCGTGGTGTTCGATGCGCGTGGCAAGACCTTCCGCGACGACCTGTTTGCCGAGTACAAGGCCAACCGGCCGCCGATGCCGGATGAACTGGCCGCCCAGATCGGGCCGTTGCACAGGCTGGTGCAGGCGCTGGGAATGCCGCTGTTGCAGGTGAGCGGCGTCGAGGCGGATGACGTTATCGGTACCCTCGCCCGCCAGGCCAGCGAACAGGGTATGCCAACCGTGATCTCGACCGGCGACAAGGACATGGCGCAACTGGTCGATGAGCATGTCACGCTGGTCAACACCATGTCGAACAGCAGCCTGGACCGTACCGGCGTGGTGGAAAAGTTCGGGGTACCGCCGGAACGCATCATTGACCTGCTGGCATTGATGGGCGACACCTCGGACAACATCCCCGGTATTCCCGGGGTTGGCCCAAAGACAGCCGCCAAGTGGCTCAACCAGTACGGGTCGCTGGATGCCATTATTGCCAATGCCGGTGATATCAAGGGCAAGGTCGGTGAAAGACTGCGCGACAATCTCGACACGCTCGCCCTGTCACGCCAGCTCGCCACCATTCGGACCGACGTCGAACTCGACACCGCACCGGCACAGTTGCAGCCGGGGCCAGCGGATAACACTGCCGTGCGCGAACTCTACCAGCGACTGGAATTCAGTCGCTGGCTGGCTGAACTCGAGGGCGAGGCAGCGGCCGTCCCAACGGCTGGCGGTACGGTGCCGGCCAGTGTTGACTACCAGACCGTACTGACCGACCAGCAACTGGAGGCATGGTTACAGAAGCTTGCCGCGGCCGAGCATTTTGCCTTCGATACCGAGACCACCAGCCTCGATTACATGGCGGCACGCATCGTTGGCGTGTCGTTCGCGGTCGAGGCGGGCTCGGCTGCCTATGTGCCGCTGGCGCATGACTATCCGGGCGCGCCGGACCAACTGGGGCACGATGCGGTACTGGATAAACTGCGGCCGCTGCTTGAAAGTAATGAGCACAAGAAAATTGGTCATCACCTTAAATATGACAGAAATGTATTGGCAAATCATAACATTATCCTGTCAGGTATTGAGTTCGACAGCATGCTGGAGTCCTACGTGCTGGACAGCACGGCGACTCGCCACGACATGGATTCCGTTGCCCTGAAATACCTCGGTCATACCAATATCAAGTACGAAGACGTTGCCGGCAAGGGGGCAAAACAGCTTGGCTTCAATGAGGTGCCGGTGGAGACGGCCGCGCCCTATGCCGCCGAGGATGCCGACATCACCCTGCGCCTGCACCAGGCCATGTGGCCAAAACTGGTGGCCACAGCCGGGCTTGAAGACATCTACCGCAACATCGAACTGCCATTGCTGGCGGTGCTGTCCGACATGGAGCAGGCCGGTGTTGCTGTCGATACCGGCATGCTGCTCACCCAGAGCGGCGAACTGGCCAGCCGCATTCTGGAAATCGAACAGGAGGCCCACCGCGAGGCCGGCCAGCCGTTCAACCTCGGTTCACCCAAGCAGATCCAGGAGATTCTGTTCGACAAGCTGCAGTTGCCGGTACTGGCAAAAACACCGAAGGGTGCGCCATCGACGGCCGAAAATACGTTGCAGGAACTGGCGCTGGACTACCCGTTGCCACGGCTGATCCTCGACTGGCGGTCCTTCAGCAAGCTCAAGTCCACCTACACCGACAAGCTGCCGGAACAGGTCAACCCGGACACCGGCCGGGTGCATACCTCCTATCACCAGGCAGTCGCGGCCACCGGGCGGCTGTCTTCATCCGATCCGAACCTGCAGAACATCCCGGTGCGCACCGAAGAAGGCCGCCGCATCCGCCAGGCGTTCGTGGCAAAGCCCGGTTGCAAGTTGCTGGCGGCCGATTATTCCCAGATCGAGCTGCGTATCATGGCGCACCTGTCCTCGGATGCCGGCCTGTTGAAGGCCTTCGCCGAGGAGGCGGATGTCCATCGCGCCACGGCAGCCGAGGTGTTTGGTGTGACGCCCGAGGCCGTCACCGGCGAACAGCGCCGCTCGGCCAAGGCCATCAACTTTGGCCTGATCTACGGTATGTCTGCGTTTGGGCTGGCAAAACAGCTGGGTATCCCGCGAGGTGCGGCACAGGAATATATCGATCTGTATTTCGCGCGTTACCCGGGGGTGAAGGACTACATGGAGGCCACACGGGCGCAGGCGCGCGAGCAAGGTTACGTCGAGACGGTATTCGGTCGCCGCCTGTACCTGCCGGAAATCCGCTCACGCAACGGCCAGCGCCGTGCCGCAGCCGAACGTACCGCCATCAATGCGCCCATGCAGGGCACGGCGGCGGACATCATCAAACGGGCCATGATCAGCCTGCATGGCTGGATCAGCACCCAGGACACACTCGCGATCACCATGATCATGCAGGTGCACGACGAGTTGGTCTTTGAAATCGTCACGGATGATATTGATGCGGCGCGTGGGCCGATCGGGCAGCATATGGTCGCGGCGGCGCAGTTGAAGGTGCCGTTGGTGGTGGATATCGGCACCGGTTCCAACTGGGACGAAGCGCACTAGCATAATCGGTAGCCCGAATGGAGCGAAGCGGAATCCGGGAATGTGTTTTACAGCGGCTGCCCCGACTTTTGCACCATTGCACATCCTGAATTCCTGGAAAAGCGCAAAATCAGGTATAGCCTGAACAAACGTAAATTATAATTATTTGTTATAATTGTATATTAAATTAGTTAATACTATAAATATAGTGAAAACACTAAATTATATGGTAATTCATTAAGCCTAATAGTTATCCCTTTGGGCACTGAACTTTTCCGCTAAAGCCCAGTCATATTTCATGAGTACGCAAGTACTCACCCGCTCCCTCCCTGAGCGGGCATTCCTCCTACCCGGCTGGATGGTCGGGTATTTTTAAAAACCCGGCATCCTCCCCCTTTGCCGGGTTTTTTTTGCCCATATCCCGACTACCCCTCCACCACCTCAAACCACTGGTCCAGCACTGCATGGGCTTCCTCTGTACCGTCTTTTTTCAGTGCGGAGAACAGTTGCACACTGGCATCGGGATGGATTTCCGCCATGGCCTTGCGGACTGACAGCAGGGTTGCCCTGGCCGGCCCGCGCTTCAACTTGTCGGCCTTGGTCAATAGCACGTGGGCAGGCAGACCGGCGACATGACACCAGCCCAGCACCTGCCGGTCGAATTCCTTCATTGGGTGGCGGATGTCCATGAGCAGGATGACTCCAACCAGTGAACGGCGGGTTTCCAGATAACGGCTAATGTGGCGGCGCCATTCGACCTGCATCTTCTTGGACACCCTGGCATAGCCATAACCCGGCAGGTCAACGAGCCGGCGCGTGTCATCGAGGCTGAAAAACACGATCTGCCGGGTGCGGCCCGGTGCTTTACTGGTGCGTGCCAGTGAACTTTGACGGGTAATGACATTCAGGGCGCTGGACTTGCCGGCATTGGAGCGACCGGCGAAGGCGACTTCCAGGCCCTCATCGGCAGGCGCCTGGCGCGGCTCCGGCACACTCATAAGAAAGCGGGCTTGTTGATAAAGTTTTGACATATCCTGGTGCTCTATCCATGTGATAATTACGGATTCTGCGCAATTATCACATGGATAGAGCACTGGTAGACTCGAGTCTGGTCAGAATGAAAACCCGTTGTGATTATGCACCAGTATGGTGCGAATGACCGGTTTCAGTTGACCCTCTGACGCTCGGCTGGTATACAAGACACCCCTTTTTTTACCGGTATGCCGGCAGGTTAAGCCACTGTGCATGCCAACACACACTGACGATGTAGCGTGTGCCGGGTTTGCACACGGCAACAGGAGTTGAACCATTATGAAAAACTGGCTGGTGATAACCCTTGGACTTCTGCTTTCTACCGTGACGCTATCCGCACAGACAGCCGGCGATCCTGACGCCGGCAAGACAAAATCCGCCAGTTGTGCTGCCTGCCACGGTCCGGACGGCAACAGTGTCAATCCGGAATGGCCCAAACTGGCCGGCCAGCACGAGGACTACCTCGTCAAGCAGCTGAGCTATTTCAAACACGGCGAGCGTGATAATGTCACCATGTCCGGCTTGGCAGCCGGTCTCACCGATGAGGATCGCATCGATCTGGCGGCCTTTTACGCCAGCCAGAAAGCCACCATCGGTGCGGCAGACCCGGAACTGGTAGAACTGGGACAGAAGATCTATCGCAGCGGTAATGCCGAGAGCGGTGTTGCACCGTGTATGGGCTGTCACGGCCCGAATGGCGCCGGCAATCCGGCCTCCGATTACCCGGCGCTGCGTGGCCAGCATGCCAGGTATGTCGAGAACCAGCTGCACGGTTTTGCCAGTGGCACGCGTCACAGTGAACAGGCCAAGGTGATGATGCAGTTACTGGCATCACGCATGACCAACCGTGAAATCCAGGCAGTCGCCAGTTATATCCAGGGACTGCACTAAGTGCTCTATCCATGTGATAATTGCTGAATCCGTAATTATCACATGGATAGAGCACTAACCGGCCCCGCCCCGGGGCCGTATCCAGTGGCCAACCCATCACCCGATATATCAGGTTGCGCCCTTGTCCAGCCGCACAGTAACAGCTAGCCCGCATTTCTCACCACGATGACGAGCCCTCGCTTGATCTTTGAATCCACAGCGCATTTTCTTCAGTCGGAAATACAGTCCGTATTCCGCTCCTTCAGAAAATCCGCTGTGAATCCAAATCTCTGCGCGATCATCTCGCCCCGTGGTGAGAAGTGCGGGCTAGGCCCCGGCATTCGGCTGGTACACTGTTGCTGGCATTCTTTGGTTCCATGAATCTGGCCACACCCTGCTGGCCGGTAGTTACGCGGAACTGTTGACGAAAAACGGTGTCGATTTCTCACAGGGTATTGCCGCGGCCGATACGCAGTTTTTTGCTGCTGCGGTCAATGCCATCGCCACCATCGGCAATTACGGCTCGCCGTTTTTTGCCCCGTTGAAGGCCTTCGAGCATGTCCAGTCGACCGGTCTGCAGATCGCCAGGGCAGCCGGCAAGACACGGGTTTATTTTGGCTTTGCCTTCCCTGGCGTTAATATATTCCTGTCAGGGTTGCATTCCTGCAGGGAACTGTAACTGGTTTCAGAAATAATACGGAGAAGTGAATATGAAATTCTTGCGTTATTGGCTGACGGCATTATTTGTCCTGATGTTCATGGCTGCGCCGCTGCATGCAGCGCAATTCATTGAAGGTAAACAGTACCTGCGGTTGTCAACGCCGCAGCCGACCTCGGATCCGAGCAGGATCGAGGTCGTGGAGCTGTTCTGGTACGGCTGCTCGCACTGCTTCACTCTCGAGCCGTATATCCAGCAGTGGCTGGAGACCAAGCCCAATGACGTGGTATTCGTGCGCCTGCCGGCCATCGTCGGTCCGGGCTGGGAGTTGCTGGCCAAGGCCTATTACACCGCCGAGCTGCTGGGTGTGCTGGATACGATGCACCCGGAACTGTTCGATGCCATTCACGAGAAGGGCCAGACGATCAGGGATGTTGACGCATTACGGGACTTTTTTGTCAGCCATGGTGTTTCCGCGGATGATTTCAACAATACCTTCAACTCGTTTGCCGTGTCGGTAAAGATAAACAATGCCAAGCTCATGACCCGTCGCTACGCTATCACCGGCGTGCCGACCGTCATCATCAATGGCCAGTTCAGTACCGGTGGCCGCCAGGCCGGCAGCAATGCCAACATCATCAAGGTGGTGGATTACCTGGTTGAGCAGGAGCGTGCCGGTATGTCAGCGGTCGCCAAAACACCGTAGTCTGCCAGGTACTGCATGCATACCGGCACGCGGGCGGCTGCTGCTGCCCATAAACAGCCATGAAGGCAGCGGAACTCTTTATCCGCTGTCTGGAAAACGAGGGCGTCGAGTACATCTTTGGTATTCCGGGCGAGGAAAACCTGGATGTCATGGATGCCCTGCTGGAATCAAGTATCCGCTTTATCACTGTGCGCCACGAGCAGGGCGCCGCGTTCATGGCCGATGTCTATGGCCGCCTCAGTGGCCGTGCCGGTGTCTGCCTTGCGACGCTGGGACCCGGTGCCACCAATCTCATCACCGGTGTTGCCGATGCCAATCTTGACCATGCGCCGGTGGTGGCCATTGCCGGCCAGGCCGGCACCACGCGGCTGCACAAGGAGTCACACCAGGTGCTGGACCTGGAGAAACTGTTTTCGCCGGTGACCAAGTACGCGGCCAGCCTGCTGGAACCGGAGATCGTCCCGGAAGTCGTGCGCAAGGCCTTCAAACTGGCACAGACGGAAAAGACCGGCGCCACGTTTATCGAGTTCCCGGAAAATATTGCTGCCATGACAACGGACGAGACGCCGTTGCCGGTCGTGCAGCCGACGGACCCGGAGCCACCCGGGGAAAAAGTCGAGCAGGCAGCGGCGCTGATCAGCAAGGCGAAACATCCGATCATCCTCGCCGGCAACGGTGTAGTGCGTTCCGGTGCCTGGCGGCAACTGGCGGATTTTGCCGAGCGCCTGAATATCCCGCTGACCAACACCTTCATGGCCAAGGGTGTAATCCCGTTCCGGCATCCCTGCGCGCTTGGCAGCGCCGGCCTGCAGGCGAATGACTATATCAGCATCGGTTTTAACAAGGCCGATGTGATCATCTGCGTCGGTTATGACCTGGTCGAGTACCACCCGTACCTGTGGCACCCGACGCGTGACCGCAGCATCATCCATATCGACCATTCACCGGCCGAGACCGATGCGCATTACCCGGTAACTGTCGGCGTGATCGGTGACCTGAAACACAGCCTGGTACGCATTGCCGGGCTGGCGACCCCGCACCAGGGTCAGCACCTGCGGCCGCTGCGCGAGGCACTGATCGATGAGATGAACCACCATCGTGATGACCGGGAGTTTCCGGTCAAGCCACAGAAGATCATCTGGGATCTGCGTACCGGGCTTGATCTGGAGGACATCGTCGTCTGTGATGTTGGCGCGCACAAGATGTGGATGGCGCGCATGTTTCGCTGTGAACATCCGAACACCTGCCTGATTTCCAACGGCTTTGCCAGTATGGGCATTGCCGTGCCCGGCGCCATTGCCGCGAAACTGGTACATCCGGAGCGCAATGTCGTGGCGGTCACCGGTGATGGCGGTTTCCTGATGAATTCACAGGAGATCGAGACGGCGATACGCTGCAAGTTGCCGATTGTTATCCTCATCTGGAGCGACAGCAGCTACGGCCTGATAGAATGGAAGCAGATGAACGAGTTCAGGCGCACGTCCCACGTACACTTCGGCAACCCGGATTTTGTAAAATATGCCGAGGCCTTCGGTGGCAAGGGTTACCGGGTCGACCGTGCCGTGGACCTGCCTGCAATTCTTGCTGAAGCCCTGTCGAATGACACGGTGAGTATTATCGATTGCCCGGTCGATTACCGGGAGAACATCAAGCTGACAGAACAAATGGGTAACCTGGTATGTCCGACATGAGTGCTGCAGCTGTTACGGAACCGGTGCCGACGGCGCCGCTACCTGGAACTGACATGGACAAGGGACAACGTATCCGGCTGCTGAGCTATAACGTGCAGGCGGGTATCAGTACAGCGCGTTACCGCCACTACATCACCCATAGCTGGAAGCATGTGATTCCGCACGCGCAGCGCTTCAGCAATCTGGACCGGATTGCCCGCCTGGTCGGTGATTATGATGTTATCGGGCTGCAGGAAGTCGATGCCGGCAGCCTGCGCAGCGGTTATGTCAACCTGACACAGTACCTGAGCGAACGCGCCGGCATGCCGTTCTGGCATGACCAGACCAACCGTCGTTTCGGCCGTTTTGCCAGCCACAGCACCGGTTTGCTGAGCCGCTTCGAGCCCAGCGAGGTCATCGAGCACCGCCTGCCGGGCCGCATCCCGGGGCGTGGCGCCATGTTTATCCGTTATGGCACGAAGCAGGACTCACTGGTGGTGCTGATTCTGCATCTGGCACTGGGGCAGCGCGCCCGACTGCGCCAGCTCGATTACGTCAGTGAAATTGTCAATGAATACCGTCACGTCATCCTGATGGGTGACCTGAATTGCCGCTCCAACAGTGCCGAGATGGACTTCCTGATCAATCGCACGCTGATGAGTGAGCCCTTCCATGACCTGCACACCTTTCCAAGCTGGCGGCCGCAGCACAACATCGACCACATCCTGGTGACGCCGACGTTACAGGTCGATAACGTCAAGGTGCTGAACTACTCCATGTCGGACCACCTGCCGGTGTCGATGGAAATCACTCTGCCGGAATCCGTACGCCTGCCGGCGTAATCTCGACGGTTGATTTTTTGTCGTTCCTATGCGGCCTTCACAGGGGCTAATAAACCACCCTGGTCCCGCATTACCTGTTTTGGCCAGCGCCGGTTGCTGCACAGCCACTGGTCCGGGTGCTCGCGGATGCGCGCCTCGTGCATGTGGATCATTTCCATGCTCAGCAGCCGGATGGCTTCGTCTTCGGGCATATCTGCCGGTGGTCCTGGCAACGCCGGGTAGAAGGTAAAACGGAAGCGGGCATGGCCCGTGCGCTCGCAATAAGCGGGGACGATGTCATAGCCGGTCTTCATGGATAGCCAGGCGGGTACCGTGGTGATGCCGGCATCGGTACCGAAGAACGGCAGCAGGTGCTTGTCGTCGATGCGCACGTCGGTCAGCTGCGTCTGGTGTTGCGGTTACGGACGACGACAAGCTTGTGATCGCAGGCGTCAGCAGCCTGCATGATTCCTACAGTGATGAAGACATCTTTCTCGCCCGGCTGGTGACTCAATAGCGAGCGGTCGTCGGCAGGTTCTTCTCGTACCAGCCCCGGCTGGCATTGGCGATGCGAACCACCGAGAGCATCACCGGCACCTCGACCAGTACGCCGACGACGGTGGCGAGGGCCGCGCCTGAATTCAGTCCGTAGAGACTGATGGCGGTGGCGACGGCCAGTTCGAAGAAGTTGCTGGCGCCAATAAGTGCCGAGGGTGCAGCGACGCTGTGCGCGACACGGAATTTCCGGCTCAGCAGGTAGGCAAGCCCGGAATTGAAATAGACCTGAATCAGGATCGGAATGGCCAGCAGCAGGATGATCAAGGGTGTCTCGATGATCTGCCTGCCCTGGAAGCCGAACAGCAGAACCAGTGTCAGTAGCAGCGCCAGCAGCGATAGTGGCTGCAGGTGACGCAGCAGGCGGGCAAGCCGGGCGACACCATGCTCCCGCCGCAGCAGCCACCGTCGCCACAGGCTGGCAACCATGACCGGCAGCACGATATACAGAACGACGGACAGCACCAGGGTGTCCCAGGGCACGCTGATGGATGCCATGCCAAGCAGCAGACCGACGATCGGTGCGAAGGCAAACAGCATGATGAGATCGTTGAGTGCGACCTGTGACAGGGTGAAGCCGGGATGTCCGTTGGTGAGGTGGCTCCAGACAAACACCATCGCCGTGCAGGGCGCCGCCGCCAGAATGATGAGGCCGGCGATGTAGCTGTCGGCCTGGTCTGGCGGCAGCCAGTCGGCGAACAGGACACGGATAAACAGCCACGCCAGCAGCGCCATCGAGAATGGCTTCACCGCCCAGTTGACGAACAGGGTAATGCCGATACCACGGACATGTTTCCTGACTTCATGCAGGGCGTGAAAATCGATCTTGAGCAGCATCGGCAGGATCATCAGCCAGACAAGCACGGCGACCGGCAGGTTGACCCGGGCAATCTCCATGTGGCCGACACTTTCGAAGACGCCGGGAAACATGTGCCCCAGCACGATGCCAGTCAGGATGCACAGGGCCACCCACAGGCTCAGGTAACGTTCAAACAGGCTCATCGTGTGTTGCTCTCTCGGTCCCGGTGTCGGAACGACTCAGGACGCTTCATCCGCGAGCAGCTGTGCCACGTGCTGCCGGATGTCGTCGCGGCTGCCGCGGAACACTGCCATGATCTCTGCCTCGCTGCCGCCGGCCTTCGCCGGGTTTTCCAGTGGCCAGTGCAGCTTGCGTACGCCGGCGGGCAATGCGGGGCAGGAGTCATCGGCATGGCCGCAGACGGTAACCACCAGGTCAGCGCGTTCAAGCATTTCGTCGGTAACACGGGTGGATTCCTGTCCGGAGATATCCAGGCCGGCTTCCTGCATGACGGCAATGGCACGCGGGTTCTTGCCATGCGCCTCGATGCCCGCGGACTGCGCCTCGATATCTGCACCACCGAGGTGCCGCGCCCAGCCCTCGGCCATTTGCGAGCGGCACGAGTTGCCGGTGCAGAGAAACAGGATGTTCACGAACAGCAGCCGGAACCGGCAAGACCGGGCACGACGCAACAGCTGTCACCTGTCGCGCGGTCATCACCATCGTTGAAGGTCGGTATGGTATCCAGCGTGTGGAATGCCTCCCACGCAATCCCCTGCGGATCCAGCGACCAGTACTTGTCCGAGTGTGCATAGCAGCAGGCCGCATCCTCCTGCGGTGCTCCCGCGATGCCGGCGGCTTCGAGGCGTGCCTGCAGTGCTGCGAATTCTTCGCCGGAGCCGGCCTGGATGCCGACATGATCAAGCCCGGTCTTGCGGCCGCGGCTGGATATGGCGAAGTTGACGGCCGGGTCAGTCAGTTCCCACTTGGCATAGTCGTTCTTGTGCATCGACGGCTCATGTCCAAACAGGGCGGTGTAGAAACGGATGTTGGTTTCAAGATCGGCAACGGCAATGTGTACGTGCAGGCGTGACATGGCTACTCCTCGGGACCATCAGGCGCAGCAGGGCGCGCCCGGCCGGTTCGGCATGTCCCTCAATAGGCGGTGGTCGGAAACAAACGGTTCGGTCGATGCGATGCCGTCCAGGGTGCTGGACAACACGGTGCGGGCCCAGTCCGGCAGGGCCGGGTTAATGCGGTAGTGCATCCAGATGCTCTCGCGGTATGCCAGCAACAGACCGGACTGGCGCAGGTGGGCGAGGTGGCGGGAGATCTTCGGCTGCGACAGGTCCAGCGCATGGGTCAGTTCACAGACACACAAATCGCCTTCGGCAGTCAGTAACAGCAATATCCGCAGCCGGGTCGGGTCGGCCAGCATGCGGAACAGGGTGTCGGTATCAAGCGTCATGGTTTAAATATATGCTTAAACATATATATGGTCAAGCATATATTAAAAATCAATACAACATATTAGAAAACAACAGCTTATTTATCCGTGCCGCTAGAAATGCGGCTTGACGGGGGCGTGCAGGTAGCGCTCGATACTGAACATGACTTCCTTGCGGGCAGCCTCGGCACTCTCCCAGCCCTCGATTTTTACCCATTTGCCGGGCTCGAGGTCCTTGTAGTGTTCATAGAAGTGAGTGATCTGGTCACGCAGTAGCTGCGGCAGGTCGGTACAGCTTTGCATATCACAGTAAATCCGCGACAACGAATCGATCGGCACACCGATGATCTTCGGGTCCGGACCACCGTCATCGACCATTTTGAGGATGCCAAGAGGCCGGCAGCGGATGACCGAGCCGCTGATCAGTGGTACCGGTGTAATCACCAGCACGTCGAGTGGGTCACCGTCTTCCGACAGGGTGTGGGGGACATAGCCGTAATTGGCCGGGTAATGCATGGCGGTGCCCATGAAGCGGTCGACAAACATGGCGCCGGTTTCCTTGTCGACTTCGTATTTCACCGGGTCGCTGTGCGACGGTATCTCGATGATGACATTGATTTCATCCGGGACGTTGCGCCCCGAATCGACCCGATCAAGGTTCATTTGTGGTTCTGGCGCTGCCGACTCATCCGGTGAACATAGCACACCCCTGCGAATATGCCATTATTGTTCAGGTCGGTTTGTGGCTAGCCCACACTTCTCACCGCTGTGGATTCAAAGATCAAGCAAGGGCTAGTCATCGCGGTGAGAAGTGCGGGCTAGCGGCAGGAAGACGGCAGGAAGGCGCTTGCCATAATGTTGCTGAAACAGGTCCAGGCGACACTGCCGCCAGTAAGGCGGGGAGACAGCAGGAGCGTGTCACCGGCATTGACGCCCCCTATTTCCTTGTAGGTGATAGTGATCGTGCCGGTAGCCGGCACGGTGCCGATACTGACGGAATCGACATGGTCATTGATAATGGTGTTGGCTGCTGCGAGGCCGGCCTCGCCATTGGTTGCCGGCATCACGCCGTTGTTAGCATAGTATTCACCTATGCTCGCCTTGGCGCTGGCGGCCAGCACCACACCGCCGGAGACCTTGGAGCGGACCAGATAGTCCTTGTAGGAGACCATGGCCATACTGGCCAGGATACCGATGATCCCGATGATAATCATCACCTCAATAAGCGTGAATCCAGCCTGTGTGCCGTGATTCAACTTATTGTTTTTCATGGATTTATAGTCGTTCATTTACTAGCTAGCGGCAGTTTGGCGCCAGACTTTAGATGGCGCGCCCGACAGGATTCGAACCTGTGACCCCTGCCTTCGGAGGGCAGTACTCTATCCAGCTGAGCTACGGGCGCAGAAAATGGTTAAGGAAGCCCTGATTTATTTAATGATCCATTGCAGGGTGCGCCGTGCGCACCGGAAAGACAATGCAAGCTGTTGATTCATGGTGCGCTTGACGCACCTGCAGGACTGGTATCAGATCCTGGTGCCGCAAAGGATACCGTCTCGTTCACAACGGGTCTATGGCAGATGTGCCTGATTTCAGGGAAATTCCGCTGAATTCCACGTGTTTGGAGAATCCAGTATAATTCCGCGCCATTCAGTTTCAACACACCGGCACCATGCCGGTGGCGCCAGTACGGATTTCAT
The DNA here is from genome assembly GCA_039714155.1 of Pseudomonadota bacterium. Taxonomy (GTDB): domain Bacteria; phylum Pseudomonadota; class Gammaproteobacteria; order UBA9214; family UBA9214; genus SZUA-186. The sequence goes on from JBDLJX010000005.1 coordinate 14,151, forward strand.
TATCAATCAGGAGAAGACAGTGAGTAATAATGACAAGCAATTTGCGACGGTCTTTGTCGCGGTACTTGGAGCCCTTGCGGTACTGGCCATCATTCTGTATTTCATCGCCGGCATGCTGACCAGCGATCTGTCGGACTACAAGCCGGAAGAAGTCATTCTTGAGAACATCAAGCCGGTCGGTGAAGTCAACATCGCCGGTGAATCATCCGCTGACGAAGCAGCCGTTGAAATGGTCACGGCTGACGCCGCTGCTGCCGAGCCGCTGTCACCCGAGCAGATCTACCAGTCCAACTGCTTTGCCTGTCACGGCACCGGTGCCGCCGGTGCGCCGAAGACCGGTGATGCGGCTGCCTGGGCGCCGCGAATTGCACAAGGCACCGATACACTGGTTGCCAATTCCATCAATGGTCTTAATGCCATGCCGCCGAAAGGCCTGTGCATGGCCTGTTCAGATGATGATCTGAAGGCCGTGGTTGAATATATAGTTGGCCAGAGTCAGTAGTATCTGTAACCGGCTGAACAGAAAAGGGGCTGCTTCGGCAGCCCCTTTTCTGTTGTGTTATTCCTCAGGTTTATCAGGATGCCCGGTCGATGTAAGCGAGCAGGCAACCGGCCGTGGCCTCCATTTCCAGCAGTTGCACCGCCTCCTCCTGTGGCAGTGGCATGCTGAACAGGTAGCCCTGGAACTGATCACATTGCAGGTTGCGCAAAAAGGCCAGTTGCGCCTCGGTTTCGACGCCTTCGGCAATAACATCAAGGCCGCAGGCATGCGCCATGGCGATAATGCCGCGCACAATGGTAGCGATATCCGGGTCCGAAGTGATATCGCGGACAAACGAACGGTCTATCTTGACTGTGCTGATCGGCAAATGTTGCAGGAAGTTCGGTAATGAGTAGCCGGTCCCGAAGTCATCAACCGAGATGCGTATGCCGGCGTCATGCAGGCTGCGCATAACTGTGGCGGCAGTGTCGATATTGTTCATCACAGTACATTCAGTGATTTCGATTTCCAGATTTGCCGGTGCGATACCTGCCGCATCGGTGATTGTCAGCAACTGCCTGACCAGCCGGGATTGCATGTAGGTATCGGCAGACAGGTTGACAGCCATCGAGAGGCTGTCGTGGCCGGCAGTCTGCCACTGTTGCAGTTGTCGGCACGCCGTTTGCAGTACCCAGGTATCGATTGCTGCCATCTGGCCGCTGTTTTCGGCCACTGGCAAAAACCGGTCCGGTGACAACAACCCGGCCTGTGGATGGTCCCAGCGCAGCAATGCTTCCATGCCGGTAATCCTGCCGGTCCTCAGGTCCAGTTTGGGCAGGTAGTGCAGCTCAAACTGCCCGTCTGCCAGCGCTGTGGGTATGCCGCTGGCAAGGGTGTCATGCTCCGTGCCGGGCACCGCCGGGCCTGTCGGTTCGTCGTCGACCCCCCGGGCATGGTGTACTGTTTCATGGATCTGTTTCAGCAGTGCACTGGCATCGGTATCGACATGTTCTGTCAATGCATCAATAATGCGGGTAATGACATGGTCCGTGGCCGTATCAGCCTGTGTTGGTTGTTCCTGCTGGTGTTCCAGGAACAGTGCCCCCATCTCAAGCATGGTCGCGAGGTAGTGTTTGCTGGCCTTGCCTTCCTGCTGAATCAGCAGGTTCAGCCAGGCACAACCATGCTGCAGTTGTTGCAATGCTGCTTGCGGACCGGTGTTTGCAGCATGTTCAATGCTGATCGCGATAACCCCTACCATGCTGTTGCCAAACCTGATCGGAAAGCCAATGACATTACATAACGGGCTGCCGGCTACCTGATGTACCAGATTGCGCTGGTGTTTTATGGTCTCGCGGGCCATGCTCAGCAGTGTCGGGGAAGGTGTAGTGCCGGATGGCCAGTGGGCCACTGGTGTATAACCGGTGCTGTCCTTGCCAGGCATCAGCACGATGGCATGGGTGACGCCGTCGATCATGTGGCATTGCTGGTTGAGCCAGGCTTGCGTTACGGACTTCAAGTGTTCAGCTCCTGCGATTTATCGTGTTGTCCGGATGCGCGGCAGGCCGGTTTCCCTTGGCCGTACACCGCAACACTGCATACCAGGAGGCTATCGGCAGCGTAGATACTTTCCACAGTGTTGAAGTGAGGTGTTCGTCTCAAACCACGAGAGAGCCGGACATCGGTTAAGCCGGGCGGGCCAGGGGCAAATACTGTCTCAAGGTATGACGGGCATATGCGATAACCTTAGTATATGGAGTAAAACAGTGGCGTTTTTTTTCGCTATGAGCAGTTAAGATCAGCTAGAATCGACGACGATGAGCGGGCAACTGTTCAAGACTTTACAGCGATCATCCTTACTGGATGGCGGTAACGTTGCCTACGTTGAAGCCCTTTACGAGAGCTGGATGCAGGACCCTGATTCAGTGGCACCGCACTGGCGCGAATATTTCAGGGAACTACCGGCCGTCAATGGCCACACCCACGCAGATATCTCCCACGCCGAAATCAAGGCCGAGTTCAGCCGCCTGACCGGGCGGTTACGCGGTCATCGCATAGCACGGATGACCGGTGCGCGGCTGGCGCATGAGAGCAAGCAGGTGCGGGTGCTGCAGTTGATCAATGCCTACCGCTTCCGTGGTCACCAGCATGCACGGACCGACCCGCTGCAGCGCTTTGATGCCCGGCCGATCCCGGAACTGTCACTGGATTACCATGAGCTGACCGAGGCCGATCTCGATACTGTCTTTCAGACCGGTTCCCTGGTTGGACCCGAGGAGGCCACGCTCGAGGAGATCCTGTTTGCGCTGAACCGCACCTACTGTGAAACCGTCGGTGCAGAATACATGCATATCACAGATACCGGGGAAAAACGCTGGTTGCAGCAGCACCTCGAAGGTGTGCAGTCACCCCCGGGTTTGCCGAACGAGACACGCCACTGGCTGCTGGAGCGGCTGACGGCGGCCGAGGGTATAGAGCGTTACCTGCATGCGAAATATGTCGGTCAGAAGCGCTTCTCGCTCGAAGGTGGCGAGAGCCTGATCCCGCTGGTCGGGGAGCTGATCAACCGTGCCGGGTCACAGGGCGTCAGGGAGATCGTGATCGGTATGTCGCACCGCGGCCGCCTCAACATGCTGGTAAACATACTGGGTAAATCTCCGGAGGAGCTGTTTTCCGAGTTCGAGGGACGCCACGCCATGGAACTGGCCTCCGGTGACGTGAAATACCACCAGGGTTTTTCATCGGACATCCATACGCCGGGTGGCAAGGTGCACCTGGCGCTGGCGTTCAACCCGTCACACCTGGAGATCGTTTCGCCGGTGGTGCACGGCTCGGTACGTGCGCGACAGCAGCGCTACACCGATCGCAACTGGCGCAATGCCATGCCAGTAGTCATTCACGGTGACTCCGCCTTCGCCGGGCAGGGCGTGGTCATGGAGACCTTCAACATGTCCGATCTGCGCGGCTTTACGACGCAGGGCACCATTCACATCATCGTCAATAACCAGATCGGTTTTACCACCAGTCAGATAAAGGATGCACGCTCGACGCTGTACTGCACAGATGTCGCCAAGATGGTCAATGCACCAATCTTCCACGTCAATGGCGATGATCCCGAAGCCGTGCTGTTTATTACCCGGGTGGCACTCGACTACCGCATGCAGTTCAGCAAGGATGTTGTGATCGACCTGGTGTGTTACCGCCGGCATGGCCACAATGAGGCTGATGAGCCTGCAGCGACACAGCCAATGATGTATTCCGACATCAAGGCATTGCCGACCACGCGGGAAAAATACGCCAGCCGGCTTGCCGACATGAATATTCTCAATGAGGAGATGCCGGATGAGCTGGTGCGCGGCTACCGTGACCGGCTGGATGCCGGTGAGAGTGTGACGACCGGTGTAACTGCGAATAATCACAACGGCAGCGGTCCAGGCGTCGACTGGGCACCGTATATCGGGCGGCAGTGGGATGGTCCTGCTGATACGGCTGTCGGTATCGATATCCTGCGCAATCTGGCTGACCGGCTGCAACAGCTGCCGGACGGCTTCGAGCTGCACCCGCGGGTTGAGAAATTGATGGCTGACCGGCGCAAGATGGCGGCCGGCGTTATCCCGGTTGACTGGGGCTTTGCCGAGACCCTGGCGTTTGCCAGCCTGCTGCATGATGGTAACCCGATCCGGCTATCCGGCCAGGACAGCGAACGCGGTACGTTCTTTCACCGGCACGCGGTATTGCATAACCAGATTGATGCTGCGACCCATGTGCCATTGCGGAAACTGGCAGACAAGCAGCCGAATTTCCTTGTCATTGACTCGCTGCTGTCCGAGGAGGCGGTGCTGGCTTTCGAGTATGGCTATGCCACTGCCGATCCCGAGACACTGGTGATCTGGGAGGCGCAGTACGGTGATTTTGCCAATGTTGCGCAAGTCGTGATTGACCAGTTCATCACCTCCGCCCAGGCCAAGTGGGGTCGGCTATGCGGGCTGACCATGTTCCTGCCGCATGGTTACGAGGGCCAGGGACCGGAGCATTCCTCTGCGCGGCTGGAACGCTTCCTGCAATTGTGTTCCGGGCATAATATCCAGGTGTGCATACCGACGACACCGGCGCAGATGTTCCATATGCTTCGCCGGCAGATGCTGCGGCCCTTCCGCCGGCCGCTGATCGTCATGACGCCAAAGAGCCTGCTGCGGCACAAGCTGGCCACTTCGAGTCTTGATGAGTTGTCGCAGGGATGCTTCCATCCGGTCATCGGTGATGTTGATGCCGGGGACAAGGGAAATATTACCCGGCTGGTACTGTGCAGTGGCAAGGTCTACTTCGACCTTCTGGAAAAATGCCGCGAGGCCGGCCTTGATCATGTCGGTATTGTGCGGCTCGAGCAGTTGTACCCGTTTCCATGGCGGCTGCTGCGTGCAGAACTTGCGCATTATCCGAATGTGACGGAGTACATCTGGTGCCAGGAGGAACCGAAAAACCAGGGCGCCTGGTATAACACGCGACACAAGCTGGAAGAGATCGTTGGCGAGGAGTACTCGCTTATCTATACTGGCCGCAATGCTGCATCTGCGCCGGCGGTCGGTTACCCTGCCCTGCACGTGCGCCAGCAACAGGAACTGGTTGCAGCGGCACTGGGGCTGGAGACAGCGGAATAGCTGTTGCGGTTCATGAAAATGCCATCACTTGCAGGAGCAAGGTTGCTTTGGTCTCTGTTCGGATGTGCCTGATACAGGAAAAAATGGACAAGTGAGACACGATGACGATTGAAGTCAAGGTACCTGCGCTGCCCGAGTCCGTCAGTGAAGGTGTCCTTGTTGCCTGGCACAAGCAGCCGGGCGATGCCATTAGCCGCGATGAGGCGCTGGTCGATATCGAGACCGACAAGGTGGTACTGGAAGTTCCGGCGCCACAGGATGGTGTGCTTGAAAAAATACTCATTAACAAGGGCGATACCGTGGTGGCCGACCAGGTTATCGGCATTATCGGCAGCGGTGCTGCTGCCGCTGCACCATCGCAGACTGTTTCCAGCACAGAAACTGAAACAGACGAACTGGCACAACAACCGGTAGATGCACTGGCCTTCATGGGGCCGGCGGCACGCAAGCTGGTAGCTGATTACGACATTGACCCGGCCAGTATTGCCGGTACCGGCAAGGACGGCCGGATTACCAAGGCGGATGTGCTGGCCTTCCTGAAGAGCAAGCCGCAAGCCCCTGCAAAGGTCGAGCCGAAACCGGCCAAAGCACCCCGCATCACCCCGGGCCTGCCCGAGGTCGAGGAAGACCGCCCGCAAAAACGGGTACCCATGTCACGCCTGCGGGCGCGGATCGCCGAGCGCATGCTGCATGCCACACAAGCAACCGCGATGCTGACCACGTTCAACGAGGTCAATATGCAGCTGGTAATGGAACTGCGTGCCAGGCACAAGGAGGCGTTCGAGCAACAGCACGGTGTGCGGCTGGGTTTCATGTCCTTTTTTGTACGTGCTTCTGCCGAGGCGCTGAAACGTCACCCTGACATCAATGCCTCAATCGACGGTGATGACATTGTCTATCACGGTTTCTGCGACATCGGTGTGGCCATCAGTGCCGAGCGCGGCCTGGTGGTACCGATTCTGCGCAATGCCGAGTACATGAGCCTGGCGGAGATCGAGACCGATATCGTCGAATATGCCAACAAGGCGCGTGACGGCAAGCTGGAGATGGAAGACATAACCGGTGGCACGTTTACCATCTCCAACGGGGGTGTGTTCGGTTCCATGCTGTCGACACCGATCCTGAATCCGCCGCAGAGTGCCATCCTCGGCATGCACAAAATCGAAGACCGGCCGGTGGCCGAACACGGCGAGGTCGTGATCCGCCCGATCATGTATGTCGCACTGACCTACGATCATCGCATTGTTGACGGCAAGAGCGCGGTGACGTTCCTCAAGACCATCAAGGAACTGCTGGAAGAACCGGCCAGCATGTTGCTGGAAATCTGATTGTGACATTCACCGCAAAGACGCAAAGGGCGCAAGGAAAAATTCTTTTTTGCCACGGGAGCACACGGACACACGAAAAAGATAAAGCAAGAAATGCTCGCAAGGTATTTATGCCTTTTTGTTTTCCTGGCGTTCTTTGCGCCTTTGCGGTTTCTGCATTTATCGGCATATACCCTGCGCTGGTACAAACTGATGACAGATAAATATGATGTGATTATCATCGGCGCCGGGCCCGCGGGTTACGTGGCCGCGATCCGCTGCGCACAGCTCGGCCTGAACACCGCCTGTGTTGACAACTGGGTCGGCAAGCAGGGCAAGCCAACACTTGGCGGCACTTGCCTGAATGCGGGCTGTATTCCCTCCAAGGCGCTGCTGGAAAGTTCCGCACTGTACGCGAAGCTGCGTGACCATGCCGGTGCACATGGCATAGTTGCCGGCGAACTAACACATGATATGGAAGCCATGATTGCCGGCAAGGACCGCATTGTGCAGAACCTCACCGCTGGCATCGAGTCGCTGTTCAAATCAAATGGTGTGATCTGGCTGGCGGGGAATGCGCAGTTATTGCCGGACCGACGGGTACAGATCACCGCGCACGATGGCGGCAGTCAAACCTGCAGTGCCGGACATGTCATCCTGGCGACCGGCTCTGTGCCCATGGCAATCGAAGCAGCGCCATTACAGGATGGGCATGTCGTCGATTCAGCCGGCGCACTGGACTGGACCGATGTGCCGGAACGCCTTGGCATCATCGGTGCCGGCGTGGTAGGCCTTGAGCTTGGAAGTGTCTGGCAACGCCTTGGATCAACCGTGACCTTGCTGGAAGCGCAGGATGTATTCCTGTCAATGGCGGACCAGCAGCTTGCCCGCACGGCACAGACATTGCTCCGTAAACAGGGGCTTGATATACGTCTGTGTGCGCTGGTCAAGCAGACCAAAGCCGCTAACGGCACAGTCAGTGTTGACTACGAAGACAAGGACGGCACGCAATCAGCGGTTTTCGACCGCCTGATTGTTGCCGTGGGCCGTCGACCCTGCACAGAAGGATTGACGGTAGCCGAGACCGATCTGCTGTTTGATGAGGGCGGCTGCGTGCATGTCGATGAAAATTGCTGCACCAATCTGCCCGGTGTCTATGCGATCGGCGATGTCGTACGTGGTCCGATGCTGGCACACAAGGGATCGGAAGAGGGTATTGCCGTGGCCGAGCGCATTGCGGGCCAGAGCCCGGAAGTTAACTATGGCACCATTCCATCAGTGATCTATACCCACCCCGAGATCGCCTGGGTCGGCAAAACCGAGGAGGCACTGCAACAAAGCGCAATGCCGTATCGCAGCGGTGTATTCCCGTTTGCCGCCAACGGCAGGGCGCGTGCCATGCAGGAGACCGAAGGCATGGTCAAGGTGCTGAGTGATGAAGATACCGACGAGGTGCTTGGCGTACACATTATCGGTGCGTCGGCTTCAGAACTGATTGGTCAGGCGGTTATTTCCATGGAATTTGGCGGCAGTAGTGAGGATATTGCGCGGACCGTGTTCGCGCATCCGACCCTGTCGGAAAGCCTGCACGAGGCGGCGCTGGCAGTCGACGGGCGCGCCTTGCATATCGCCCGCAAGCACCGCTGAACGAAACAATCCGGTGCTCTATCCATGTGATTATTACTCGCAATTATCACATGGATAGAGCACTAGGCATGACGCTGTTCCGGGCTGTCCAAAAAATCTTCGAATTCACTCGCCGGCATGGCATGGGCGATATAGAAACCCTGGATCATGTCGCAATGCATGGTTTTCAGTAGCTGCAAGTGGGATTTCGTTTCCACGCCCTCAGCAATAACCGTGAGTCCAAGGGTATGCGCCATGGCGATGATCGCGGAGACGATGGCGGAGCCGCGTTTATCCTTCTCCATATTCAGAATAAAGCTGCGGTCGATCTTGAGCTTGTCGATGGGCAGGTTCATGACGTAACTGAGTGAGGAATAGCCGGTGCCGAAATCATCAAGGGAAATCTTCACGCCCATATCCTTGAATGCCTTCATGGTTGCAATTGCCAGCTCGGGATCATGCAGAATACCGGTTTCGGTAAGTTCCAGTTCCAGTGAGTTCGGATTCAGGCCGGAACGCTGCAGGGTGCGGGCGATCAGGCTTTCGAGCTCCTGGCCATTGAAATGCACGGCCGATACATTGATCGACATATTGATTGGGTCGCTGTACATGGTTTGCCACGTCTGTGCCTGGCGACAGGCTTCATGGATGACCCATTCACTGATCGGGACAATCAGGCCATATTCCTCGGCAATCGGTACAAACACTTCCGGTGACACCTTGCCCATCTCCGCATCAGTCCAGCGCAGCAGCGACTCAACGCCGGTAATGCGGCCCGAGTCAAGATTCATCTGTGGCTGGTAATGCAGTTCGAGTTCACCATTTTCCACGGCCCGTCGCAGGCGGCTCTCGATTTCCAGCTTGCGGACCGCTGCATCGTTCATTTTCCTGGAGTAGTACTGGTAGTTGTTGCGGCCGAGCTTCTTGGCGCTGTACATGGCGATGTCGGCATTTTTCATCAGGTCACTGGAATTTTCACCGTCATCCGGATACAGGGCGATACCGATACTGCTGGTGACATGCATTTCCTGCTGGTCAATAACAAACGCTTCCGACAGTGATTCGAGAATTCGTCGTGCTACCTTCTGGGCAGCGGCCGAACCGCTGATCTGTGGTAACAGGATGATGAATTCATCACCGGCCAGCCGTGCCACAACATTGCTGGCATCATCACTGTTGGTATGGGAAACCACATCGGATTCACGCAGGCATCCGGAGAGCCGGTCGGCAAAGGCCGACAGCATCTTGTCACCAGCCTGGTGTCCGAGGGTGTCATTGATGCGTTTGAAGTTGTCGAGGTCCAGGAACAGGATGGCAAGTTCCTGCTGGTTACGGCGGGCTTCGGCCGTTGCACGGTTGAGGTAATCCCTGAACATCATGCGATTCGGCAGACCGGTGAGACTGTCATGGTAGGCGACGTAGCGTACCTGCTCATGATAGTGACTCAGACTTTCACTCATTTCCCGGAATGATCGCGCCAGATCACCGATTTCATCGCTGGAGGAGACATCGATGTCCACCTGCAGTTTGCCCTTGCCAATCGCTTTTGCGGCAAAACTGAGTTTCCGAATTGGCACCAGCAGAAATGTTTTCAGTGCCCCGAACAGCAGTGCCATGGTGATCAGGATGGAGATGGACGTGATCAGGGTGACAGTTATGCCAAGACTGTTGCGCTTGGCAAGCAGTTCATGCTCGGGATAAGACGTGAACATATAGAGCCAGTTATCCAGTTGCATACCCATGAACCGGGCTGTTTCAGTGTTGTATTCGGCTTCGACCGGTTGATTGTTTGCAATACCGGTCTTCAGTGTTTTGAAAAGCCCTGCCGGTAATTGCTTTGGTGTTCCCGAACCTTTCTTCCGGAAAAGGATATTACCGGCGGCATCCGTGAAAAATACCCGGCTGCTTTCGCCAATTTTCCGGTTAAACGCGTGCTTTTTCAGGAAGCCCAGATCAACGGTCAGCATCATGTAACCGAACAGTTCCGGTTCCGATGTGTCGTCATCACTATCCCCGGCAGGGTAAAACAGCGGTTTGCTGGTCAGCAGCGCAGGCTTGTTGTTGTCAGGATTGCGGAAGAATTCGGCATGGATAGTATCGGACTTGTTGCTGGAGGCGATAAAATAATCAGTGCTGGATTCATCGTCTGTCTGGTTGCCGATCTTGCCGAGTGTGGAACGCAGCATTTCCCTGCCATTGGGTGAGACAATACGAATCTCGTAATATTCAGGGTAGGCGATCTGGTAACTGAACAGCAGTTCCTGCACCTCGCGTTCCAGGTCCGATATATCCGGCAGCTGCCAGCCATCACGGACAAAGCGGCGGACAGATTCGGTACTGGCAAACAGGCTGGCATTGGCACGGGCGGTGCGTAGCTGGAATTCGGTCTGCAGCCTGATCTGCTCCAGCATCGTCGTCATCTGGTCCTCTGCACGGTGCCGGGCAACATCCATCAGCATGCTGTAGGCAATCCAGCCCAGTGCCAGCAGTGGCACCACGATCAGGGGTATCAGCAGGACCAGTATCTTGGTTTGAAGTGTTTTTAGTCGCAAATCGGCATCCCGGCAGTCAGATTCCAGTAACCGCCATGGGCATACCTTACCTTTGGCGGGCAACATAAGGTTTTGCGGCAGAAATGCTTGAAACTTGAGGGCTTACAGGTGATTCAGTCCGACTGAAACAGGCCGGCCTGGCGCAGGCCGGCGAGGAAATGCTGGCGCTCGGCGGGGTCCTCGCGGGTCACCAGTTGCCCGGGCCGTTCGGCCAGGTAGACCAGTACAGCCATCACCTTGGGTTCCAGTTTGACCGGCTTGCCGTCACGCGTAATGCGGCTGAGCGCCGGCTCCACTGCCCAGTCGGCAATACGGAAGCCCGTGGCCGGCTTTTCCGGCTGTCCGGGTGGCGGTTGTTCCACCCGTTGGGAGTCTGACAAGACCGTCATATCTACCCCTAAGCTGTTGAAAATATTGCCTTCATATATTGATCAGAAAAGCGTCAGGTCACCGCGATATATCCCTGTTGTGGCACTGCTAAGTACAGCACATGGAAACGGGTTCAGCGAGGTTGGGTCAGCAGTCAGTAGCTGCACACCGGAACCATTCCAGACCCGAAACCGCAGTTGATTGTTATAGACAGGAGGACGCCGTCATGAACACGACTCTTATCAACACCATACGTACCTTGTTGTTAACCATCGCAACAATTGCCCTGCTGTACGGTGCCGGCACGGCTGAGGCCCGGGACAAGTGGCAGGAACGCCTGCTGTTCAACCCGCCGCCATCACAGCTTGAGCAGGAGAAGCGCGGCCGCATCATGATCTATGACGGCCTGATGGATACGCAGATTGAGCAGGCCATGGATTCCCAGTTTGACCGTATCGAGTCCATGATGTTTGTCCGTACCATCGTCACGGATGTACAGGGAAATGCCAGGAAGGATGCGGATGCCGGAACCGTTATGGTCGAGGATGACGGCTGCTAGCCTGTCAGTATATTCAGCAGACAGACATCTCACAGAGTATCTGCGTTGGGAACGACAACACTGAAATCAATCAATGCGCTGGCCCATGCCACTGAATGCCGCAAAGCCGGGTTAGGATAGCTCATGTGATGTAGTCCCCGGGAACAGCAGTCGTCCCGGATAACCCGGACGTAGAATAAAGCCTTCAACATGTTTGGCATAATCCTCGCGTACACCGCGTATGAGAATGACAGCGGAAATGTATACGCCCGGAATTAATAACAAAAGAATCAGCGGCAGATAGGCAGGTTTGAACGTCCAGGCCGCCAATGGCAGCAGGTACAATGGCCAGCTGAACAGTGTGCCACGCAGGCCGTGTTTCAGGCCCAGTATGATACGGGAAATGTACCGACGCATGCGTTGCGTGCGCGAATTATAAACACTCAGAAATACACCGCGCTCGAATTCATTGCGGATATCCGACAGGCGCCTGGATGCGGGAGTGTTCATCAGGGGGGTTCATCATCCTGCAGGTCGATGAGGCCGGAGAGCCTGCCCCGACCTACGGTTGAACAATGGTATCAATGGCAATCCGGCAATACACCCACCTGCGGCATCTCGGCCAGACCGGTCTCGCGGGCATGTTCTTCAAATCCCTTGTTACGCCAGAAAAATGCACCGGGCATAGTGGTCGGGATAACCAGGGCATAAAATAGCGCCCGGCCAACCAGTGCTGTTGGCATGATAACGACGGCCGTCGTCAGCCACAGCAGCAACCCGGCCGCGCCACCCGGCTGCAGCTGTGCGATCACCAGCAGCAGAATGATGGATACACCGATACCGGCATTGCGCAACCAGTAGGTGTTGCCGAAGGTGGTGCGTTGCTCAACCAGCGAGGCGTGACCTTCACCGCCGCCGCGCTCCAGGTCGCGCGCATGGTAGTAGAGTCCGATGGTCTCCATGAGCAGGCCGATGAGCATGGTGGCAGCGATCCCGCCCGTCACACCTGCCCAGGGCTGGCCCTGCAGGGTCCGTGTGGCGGCGTAGGTGAGCAGGACCAGTAGCGGCCCCAGTACCAGCATGTTGCCGTAGAAGGCCGTGAGTACCTGCCAGTGATTCCAGAACGGTCGTGCCGGGATGCGGTAGATGCTGTGCATGAAATACAGCGCTGCCAGTCCCGATATGACGGCACCCCAGCCGCTTGCCTGTACAAGGCCGGCGGTGAGTCCGGCCGGTAACCAGGTGAACAGCATCGGCAGGGCGGTGAGCAGGGTGTAAGCACCCAGAAAGTTGTAGAACACGGCAATACCGGCGACTTCGCGGCTCACCGGTGACCAGCGCAGGTTGTTAAAGGCGCGGTAGAAGCGGTGTGGTTTACCCAGATGCAGGGTCGACAGCACCAGCGCCAGTGTCTGTATGCCGATCAGACCGAACAGCAACAGCGGCAGGGCCACGGGATGGGTCTCCCTGTTCAGGGTCTCCAGGCCAAACAACGGACCGACAAACAGCAAAATAAAGGCGCCGATCACGGCCTGCGAGATCAGCGTGAAAATCACCAGCGGGTCTTCGCGGGTACGCAGTTTTTTCAGGCCCCACTTGCGCCTCATATCGGGCGCATCAACCTTTGGTTTGTATTGTCCGTCGTGTTGCTGCTCGTCGCGTTCATAGCGCAGCGGCATGCTGTCGGTACGTTTCATTTCACGCGGCAGGCTGCGGGTTTGCTGAAAGCGGATATTCGGGTGGGTGATCTCCGGTGTCGGAAATCCCGGTATGCGCGCCTCCAGCTGGTCACGATGCTCCGGGGTGGCCTCCATGATGCCAAAGTCCAGCGCGCCGGCCAGACAGGCGGCAACACAGGCCGGTTTCAGGCCCACCTCAAGTCGATCGACACACATGTTGCACTTGGAGACATGCCCGGCAGAGGTATCCAGTTGCGGGGCGTTATAGGGACACACCCAGGTACAGTAGCCACAACCGAAGCAGATGTCCGGATCCTGCAGCACGGCGCCGTACTCGGCGAACTTGGTATAGGCCCGCGTCGGGCAACCCTTCAGGCACACCGGGTCATCGCAGTGATTGCAGGCCATGGAGATATTCATGCGCTGGTAGGCAGGATAAGTGCCGCCCTCGACATAACCAACCGCACGGAAGGCAAGGTGGGCCGGCAGGTCATTCTTCTCTGAGCAGGCCGCCTCGCAGGCATGGCAGGCAATGCAGTTGTCGGCGTTGAAATAAAAGCCGTGCTGCTTGTAGCGGTTCGGGTTGTCCGACACGCTGCTGTCACCGTTGATGTTCAGCGACTGGTCACGCAGTGCGTCGCCTTCCGGTACCGTTTCGATGGACTTGCCATAACGGTTCGTTTCCGGGTGCCCGGCCTCCGGGACAAAGGCATAGGCCGGTTCTTTGGGGCGTGGCTCAAACATGGCTTCTATTCGGGGTCAGAGCACAGTTTTTCCTTATATTCCTATTACACACACGTTGTGAGACTCTGGCAGCCATGGAATATAAGGAAAAACTGTGCTCTGACCCCATTTAAAAAGCCCTTGCAGCAAGGTTGCGCACGGCAGCGGCATCCTGGTCGGCGATGGATTCGATGCTCACGGCGCATTGCTTGTAGGCCGGTTGGCGTGAGTGCGGGTCCAGCAGGCCGAGCGAAAGACGGTTCACACATTCATGATAGTGAAACGGGATGAACACCATGTCGCGTGATACCCGTTGCGTGCACTGCACCATCACTACGGCATCGCCGCGTCGAGAAGCAAGGCGGGCATAGCTGCCGTGCTCGATACCGATTTCGGCCGCGGCATCCGGGTTCATCTCCATGTAGGGCGTCGGGCTGAACTTGTTGGCATTACCGACCTTGCCGGTACGGGTGCGGGTATGAAAGTGTTCCACCACGCGCCCGGAATTCAGCCAGAACGGGTATTTTTCATCAGGCCGTTCATTATTATCAAAAAACGGCAAGGCGATCAGTTTGGCCTTGCCGCTGGCATACTGGAATTTCCCGTCCGTGTACAGGCGCTGCGAACCTTCGGGTGCCGTGTCTTCGTTGCAGGGCCACTGGATACCGCGGCTGGCTTCAATCTTGTCGTAGCTCATGCCGGAATAGTCGAGCAGGCGGCCTTTTGACAGGTCTTTCAGTTCGTCGAACACGCCTTCAGCCGTTTCCGGGAAATTGATCTTGCGGCCCTGTTCAAAACGACTGGCGACCTGGTTGAATATCCATAAATCGGTTTTCGAGTTACCGTACGGCGCGCACACATTGCGTATCAGGTTGACGCGTCGCTCGGTGTTGGTGAAACAGCCTTCCTTTTCGGCCCATACCGCAGCTGGCAGGAACACGTGGCTGTATTCGTTGGTCTCGACATCACGGTAGGCGTCCTGCACCACCAGGAACTCCAGTTTCTCCAGCATTTTGCGGATGCGTGCCGTGTTGGCCATGGAGGTCATCGGGTTGGTGGCGATCAGCCACAGGCCCTTGATCTGCCCGGATTCAATCGCGGGCAGGATGTCGGTCATGAACAGGCCGCGTTTTTCCGGCAAGAAGTCTTCGTCGATACCCCAGAATTCGGCGATGTCCTTGCGGTCCTGTTTATTTTCCAGTGCACGGTAACCCGGCAGGCCGGAACAGGACGACCACTCGCGGGTGCCCATGGCGTTGCACTGGCCGGTGATGGAGAGTGAGGAGCCGCCCGGTTTGCCGATGTTGCCGGTGATCAGGTTCAGGTTATTAATCGCAACCACGCCGTCGGAACCGTGCGTGCTCTGGTTGATGCCCATGGTCCAGATGGTCATGGCGGCACAGGCCCTGCCATAGACGCGGGCAACATTGCGAATGGTGTCTTCGTCGATGCCGCAGATCTTCGCGGCGGTCACCGGGTCGTATTGTTCAACCAGTTTCGAAAATTCCTCGAAGCCCTCGGTGTGTGCCTCGATATAAGCGCGGTCTTCCAGGCCCTCTTCGAGGATGACATGCGCCAGCGCATTCAGTAACACCAGGTCGGTGCCCGGTGCCACCGGCAGATGAATGTCGGCGTTTTGAGCAAACATCGTGACGCGCGGGTCGACCACGATCAGCGGGAACTTGCGCTCCTCGCGCACCTGCTGCAGGCGCCAGTAGATAATCGGGTGCTGTTCCGGCAGGTTGGAGCCAAAGGCGAGCAGGCAATCGGTGTGTTCGAAATCCTCATAGCAGCCGGGCGGGCCGTCGGAACCGAAGGAGCGCTTGTAACCGGAGACGGCCGATGACATGCACAGGGTGGTGTTGCCGTCGTAATTGTTGGTACCAATGACACCACGCGCCAGCTTGCCGAGGGTATAGAACTCCTCGGTCATGATCTGGCCGGTGGAGACGATGGAAAAGGCGTCGCGTCCCCAGGTCTCCTGGATGCGCTTGATCTCATCGGTGGTCTTGTCCAGTGCCTCGTTCCATGTGGTCTCGCGGAAATCCTCCCGGCGATGGCTGCGCATCAGGGGGGAGTCGCCGCGCCCGGCTGTCTTGCGGAACAGTTCGTGTTCGAACATGCCCTTGATGCAGAGCTTGCCGCGGTTGACATCGGCATCGGCGACACCGCGCGAGGCCACCGGCTCATTGTCGGCGTTCAGGCCGACTTCAATGGAGCAGCCGGTTGAGCAGTAACCACAGGTCGCGTAGCGCCATTCCTTGACGCCCTTGTCAGCGATCTTGACGGGGTTCTTTTTGTTACGTCCGAATAGCATAAGTTAATCCTGGTGCCTGATTTCATCTGCTGTTCACAGGAGCGGCTTCAGCCGCGATAGGTTCAGGTATTCCAGCCAGCTATCGCGGCTGAAGCCGCTCCTACGGGTAGAGCTACGCTGCCAACCGGGCTGCTGACATGGCTTCAGGCAGCGGCTTCATTGGCGGAAAGTGCCAGGTAGACCCGGCCGTTCTCGACACGGGTTGCGAAGGTGTTGGTGCAGCCCTCATCCGGCCCCAATGCCTCACCACTGGCGAGATCGATCTTCCAGTTATGCAGCGGACAGGTCACCGAGGTGCCATGCACGATGCCCTGGGACAACGGCCCTTGTTTGTGCGGGCATTCGTCCTTGATGGCAAATACTTCGTCGGACGCCGTTCGGAACAGGGCGATATTCATGGTGTCTGTCTTCAGCACCCGTGAACCCAGTTTCGGGATGTCGTCGAGTCTTGCGATTTCAGTCCAGTTGGTCATGATATTTCCCATGTAAAATAAAAAATATTACTCGCGCAAAGCCGCCAAGGCGAAAAGAAAAACATTAATAACTCTTTTGTTGTTTCTTTCTTGCTTCATATGCATGTACTCATAAAGTAGTGCTTGAGCAGTGTAATGTTGAAACAAGTTTTTTGTTTTCCTGGCGTCTTTGCGCCTTTGCGCGAGACAAGATTTTCTTGTTCATCAGGCAATCTTTAATGGCGTAAATTCATGTTGCTCGGCACCGTCGGCGCGTTCCTTCCACGGATCGGTCTGCGAAAACTTCTGTGAATACAGGAAACGCTCATACAATACCTTGCGGCCCTCTTCGTCATCGAGGATTCTTTCCTTGATGTAACTCAGGCTGACACGCTCCACCCACGGTGCTGTGCGTTCCAGGTAGTGCGCCTCTTCGCGGTACAGCTGGGTGAAGGCGCCGCAGTATTCCTTGACCTCTTCCTCGGTATCAACCTTGCACAGCAGGTCGGTGACGCGCACTTTGATGCCGCCGTTGCCGCCAATGTGCAGTTCGTAACCTGAATCCACGCATACCACGCCAAAGTCCTTGATGGTTGCCTCGGCGCAGTTGCGCGGACAGCCGGAGACGGCCAGCTTGAATTTGTGCGGCATCCAGGAGCCCCAGGTGAGTTCCTCGAGTTGCACACCGAGACCGGTCGAGTTTTGCGTGCCGAAACGGCACCAGGTCTTGCCAGCGCAGGTCTTCACGGTACGCATGGCCTTGCCGTAGGCATGGCCGGAAACAAAGCCGGCCGTGGACAGGTCTTTCCACACCAGCGGCAAGTCTTCCTTTTTAACGCCGAACAGGTCGATACGCTGACCACCGGTCACCTTCATTTCCGGCACATCGTACTTGTCGCAGACGTCGGCGATTGCACGCAGTTCATCCGGTTTGCACAGGCCGCCAAACATACGCGGTACGACGGAATAGGTACCGTCTTTCTGGATGTTGCCGTGGGCGCGTTCGTTGATGAAACGCGACTGTGCGTCATCCTGGTATTCGCCCGGCCAGTAGGCCAGCAGGTAATAATTCAGTGCCGGACGACAGGCCGCGCAGCCGTCGGGTGTCTTCCACTCCAGGAAGTCACGCACTGCCGGCATGCTCTTCAGTTCATTGTTCTTGATGGTCGCAATCACTTCGTCATGACTGTACTCGGTACACTTGCACATCGGTTGCTTGTTGGGTGAGGCGTCATAGCCTTCACCGACGGTGCTGGCCAGCAGTGCTTCCACCAGGCCGGTACAGGAGCCACAGGAGCTGGATGCCTTGGTGTGTGCGCGTACATCGTCCAGCGTAAACAGGCCGTGTTTGGAAATGGCATTGACGATGTCACCCTTGCAGACGCCGTTGCAGCCACAGATCTCGGCATTGTCGGACAGCGCCATGACACGGGTCTCGTCACCGTGACCGGCATCGCCGAGATCGTGCTGGCCAAACAGGATGGTCTTGCGGAAATCAGAGATATTGGTGTCTTCACGCATCAGCTGGAAGTACCAGGTGCCGTCGATGGTATCGCCATAGAGCACGGCGCCCTTGATGCGGTCGTCTTTGATGACGAGTTTCTTGTAGGTACCAGAACCCGGGTCCTGCAACACCATGACTTCGTCGCCATCGGACTCGTTGAATTCACCGGCCGAGAACAGGTCAATGCCGGTAACTTTCAGTTTGGTTGAAGTGACCGAGCCACTGTAGTGTGCATAGCCCAGGCCGGCGAGCTGGTTGGCAGCAACCTTGCCCTGCTCGAACAGCGGGGCAACGAGTCCATAGGCAATGCCGCGATGCTGCACACATTCACCGACGGCATAGATGCGCGGGTCGAAGGTCTGCATGACGTCGTTGACGACGATGCCGCGCTCGCAGTGCAGGCCGGCGTTTTTCGCCAGACCGGTGTTTGGCACAATGCCAACGCCCATCACGACCAGGTCGGCCGCGACTTCACTGCCGTCCTTGAAGCGCACACCCTGTACCCGGCCATTGCCAATGATCTCGGCGGTTTCCGCCTCCATCAGGAAGGTCATGCCGCGCTCTTCCAGGGAGCGCTTGAGCAGTGCCGAGGCCGGCTTGTCGAGCTGGCGTTCCATCAGGGAATCCAGCAGGTGCACGACAGTCACGTCCATGCCTTGCTTCATCAGGCCGTTGGCAGCTTCCAGTCCCAGCAGGCCGCCGCCGATGACCACAGCCTTTTTATAATTACTGGCCGCAGCGAGCATGGTGTCAACATCGTGGATATCACGGAAGGCGATAACGCCGTCCTTGTCCTTGCCCGGTACCGGGATCATGAACGGGTTCGAGCCGGTGGCCAGTAACAGGCGGTCATATTCGGCAGTGGTGCCGTCCGTGGCAATGACCCGGCGCCTGGCCCGGTCGATCTCCTTGATCTCTTTACCCTTGTGCAGGGTAATACCGTTGTCCGTATACCATTGCTCGTCATTGAGCATGATGTCATCGACAGTCTTCTCGCCGGCCAGCACCGGCGACAGCATAATGCGGTTGTAATTGCCGTAGGGTTCGGCGCCGAATACCGTGATGTCGTACATCTCCGGTACGATTTTCAGCAATTCCTCAAGGGTGCGGACACCCGCCATACCGTTGCCGACCAGAACCAGTTTTTCCTTCATGGGGTCTCCGCTGACTGCCTGTATAAATACTTGCTTAGTAAGCAGAGCAAGGGCTGTGCCAATTGCCGGGGTATATGGGCGGGATAGCGGTATCTTGATGAATCTACTTGGTTATTTTTGTGCATCTTGCCCTGAAATTGGGCATTGGCGGCCATAAGTGGCGCACCGATTCGGTGCATATTAATAGATTAGTGCACTCTAATAATGCAGGTGGGCAAGCTGAAGAGCCCGGCAGGGTATCAATGTGAAAATCGCTGGAAAAAATTACCGATGGCCCACATCAAGTAAGTGTATGTGATTGTTAGTGTATTAATCGCATCATAGCGTTACTGCCAGCGCCGGACTGATGCGTAACCGCTACATGGCATGCTCCTTGCTCTTTTGTGATCAGGAATTTCTTTTTTTGATCGTGGAGTCACAAGGAGTAGTCAATGTCCGAATCCAAACTGAACCTGTTATCGTTCTCGGGAAAGACACGCATTCTGCACCTGACCTGGTTTGCGTTTTTTCTGACCTTTGTCATGTGGTTCAGCCATGCACCATTAATGGCATCCATCCGCGAGGTCTTTGGCCTGTCGGACCAGCAGGTGAAGATGCTGCTGATTCTTAACGTGGCGCTCACGATCCCGGCCCGCATCATCATCGGCATGCTGGTGGATGCCTTCGGGCCGCGGCGTGTTTACTCCATACTGCTGTTCATATCCAGTTTCCTGTGTTTCGGTTTCGCCTTCGCCGACAGTTTCGAGCGCCTCGCCATGATGCGTTTCCTGATGGGTTTTGTCGGCGCCGGGTTTGTTATCGGCATTCGCATGATCAGCGAATGGTATCCGGCCAAACAGGTAGGCGTGGCCGAGGGCATCTACGGTGGTTGGGGTAATTTCGGCTCCGCAGCCGCGGCATTGAGCCTGCCAACAATTGCACTGCTGTTTGGTGGCGAGGACGGCTGGCGCTATGCCATTGCCCTGACCGGCGTACTGGCACTGATCTACTCGGTAGTGTATTTCTTCTCGGTTTCCGATACGCCTAAGGGTTCGACCTATTTCAAGCCGAAGAAGAACGGTGCCATGGAAGTTACCAGCAAGGGCGACTTTTTCCTCTACCTGGCCATGAATATCCCGCTGTATGCCGCGCTGGCCGTGCTGGCCTGGAAGCTCGGACCAGCCAATCTCCACATGCTGGGTGAGGTGACCACCAACATGATTTACGCGGTACTGGCCGGTATGTATGTCTTTCAGGCCATCCGTATCTTCCAGGTCAACCGGCATGTCTTCACGGAAGAAATCCCCGAGATCGACCGCTACAAGTTCAAGCAGGTGGCGGTGCTGGATCTGGCGTACCTGGTGACCTTCGGCTCTGAACTGGCGGTGGTTTCCATGTTGCCATTGTTCTTCAAGGACACCTTCGGGTTATCGCTGGTCGCGGCCGGCATGCTGGCCTCCGGCTATGCCTTCATGAACCTGGTGGCACGACCCAGTGGCGGGCTGATCAGCGACCGTTTTGGCCGCAAAAAGACCCTGCTCATCCTGCTGGTCGGACTGGCGGTTGGCTACCTGTTGATGGGGCAGATCGATTCCAGCTGGTCGGTACTAATGGCCGTTGCCATTACCATGGGCTGTTCCTTCTTTGTGCAGTCCGGCGAAGGCGCGGTGTTTGCCATGGTGCCACTGGTCAAGCGCCGCCTGACCGGGCAGGTCGCCGGCATGGCCGGCGCCTATGGCAATGTCGGTGCCGTGAGTTTCCTGACTGTGCTGTCATTTGTCTCACCGCAGATTTTCTTCATGGTCATTGCCGGCGCAGCGGTTGTTACGCTGGTACTGGTTGCGTTCTTCCTCGATGAGCCGGAAGGGCATATGGCGGAAGTGCTGCCGGACGGCACCGTGCAGATGATCGAGGTGACTTAGGCCTGTGGCCCGCATGAGATTCTCATCCTTGCGTTAGGCGCAGCTTCAGCCGCGATGAGGCGCTCGGTATTTTTACCACTGCAATCGCGAATAAATTCGCTCCTACGGGGTTCATCTCTTCGTAGGAGTGGCTTTAGCCACGATCAGGCGTTCAATCATTTCACGGATTTGATCGCGAATGAATTCGCTCCTGCAGGGTATAGTATCCGGCATGTCTGCCATCCTTAAAATTACCTCCGGCCAGCACAGCGACATCGGTGTCAAGGATTCCAACGATGATGCCTGCGGGATCCGGGTGCCCGATGCGGCACTGCTGAACAGCAAGGGGGTCGCGGCCGTCATTGCCGACGGCATGAGCGGCAGCGAGGCCGGCAAGGAAGCAGCAGAGGCCTGCGTCTCCGGTTTTCTGGCCGACTATTTCACCACCCCCGAGTCCTGGAGCACCGAGACCTCGGGCGCGAAAGTGCTGACGGCCCTGAACCGCTGGCTGTACGGGCAGGGTCATCGCGAGTACACCTCTGCACAGGCCATGGTCACCACGCTGAGCGTGCTGGTGATCAAGTCCGCCACGGCCTACCTGTTCCATGTCGGCGATACCCGCATCTATCGCATGCGCAACGGCCGGCTGGAATGCCTGACACGTGATCATCGCGTACACATTTCCGAAGAGAAGAACTACCTCAGTCGTGCCATGGGCATCGAACTGCACATGGAGATCGACTACCGGTCACTGTCGGTGGAGCAGGGTGACATCTACCTGCTGACCACGGACGGCGTGCACGACTACGTTGAGGATAATGTGCTGGCAGAACAGTTATACGGCATGGGCAGTGATACCGAAGGCATCGCCAGCGCTATTGTTGAACGGGCACTGGCAAACGACAGTCTCGATAATGTCACCTGCCAGGTACTCAGGATCGATGAACTGCCACACCAGAATACACACGAGTTTTACCAGCAGTTTTCAGAACTGCCGTTCCCGCCGCCGCTGGAACCCGGTATGGTGCTGGATGGTTACAAGGTTGTGCGCGAACTGCATGCCAGCAAGCGTACCCAGGTGTACCTGGCTATTGATACCCGGACCGACCACAAGGTTATCCTCAAGACACCATCTGTCAATTACAACGATGATCCGGAATACATCGACGGCTTTCTGCACGAGGAATGGGCCGGTCGCCGCATTAACAACCAGCATGTGCTGAAAGTACTGGAACCGCACGGGCGGCGACAGTGCCTGTACTATGTGACTGAATATGTCGATGGCTGGACATTGCGGCAGTGGATGCACGATAACCCGGAACCGGAACTGGAGGACGTACGCGAAATCACCCGGCAGATTGCCGCCGGTCTGCGTGCCCTGCATCGGCAGGAAATGATTCACCAGGACCTGAAACCCGAGAACATCATGATCGACCGCTATGGCACGGTGAAGATCATTGATTTTGGTTCCACCAAAATTGCCGGCATCGAGGAAATCACCACGCCACTGGCCGACCAGGGGCCGCTGGGCACCCGCAGCTATGTGGCGCCTGAGTATGTACAGGGCTATGCCGGTAGTAGAGTGTCGGATATCTATTCACTCGGTGTCATTGTCTATGAAATGCTGACCGGCCATTTGCCCTATGGTGAAAAAGAAATGACCTCGCGCCGCTTGCGGCGAGTGCAATATACCCCGGCCAGTCGGTTTAACCCTGAGATTCCCGCGTGGATAGACAAGGCGCTGGAAAAGGCGGTATCGCTGGCGAGCAACCGGCGTTACGCGCTGCTGTCGGAACTGGTGCATGACCTGTCGCATCCCAATCCGGCCTTTACCCGTAATAATGCCGAACCCCTGATAGAACGTAATCCGCTGCTGGTGTGGAAAGGACTGGCATTGTTGCTGCTGGTGCTGAACCTGTTGCTGCTCTATCTGCTGGCATCTTGATCAGGATCAATACCCGCATTGCCAGATTGCGACAAGCTGTGTAAATTTACTACAGTTCAGGATAAGGGTTACCAATGAAACAATTCATGATGCTGATTGCCGTGGTCGTACTGGGCTCGGGTCATGCCCTGGCAGAGGACTATGCGGAACAGGTGGCGGCCAGCCGTGCCACCGTCAAGGAGTTCATGCAGTCACTGAAGGGTGAACTGCAAGCCGGCATGCAGGAAGGCGGGCCGGTCAATGCCATTGGCGTTTGCAAACTGACGGCACGGGGGATTGCCAATACCTACAGTGCCCGCAAGGGCTGGGTGGTTGGTCGCACCAGTCTCAAGCTCCGCAACCCGGAGAATGCACCGGATATGTGGGAACTGGGTGTGCTGGAGGATTTCGAGCGGCGCAAGCATGCCGGCGAAGACGCGGTAAAGATGGAGCATTATGAAGCCACTGAGCAGGATGGCGAGAAGGTGTTGCGATACATGAAGGCGATACCGACGGCCGAACTGTGTGTCGTGTGCCATGGCACGGACATCGATCCGTATGTCGATGCGCGACTCAAGGAGTTGTATCCGCAAGACCAGGCGCGCGGTTTCAAACCGGGCGACATCCGCGGCGCGTTTACCATTATCCAGCCCCTTTCCGAACAGTAGCAGGGAACTGTATACCTGTTTAAAGCACGCAATACTTGTTGCGTTTCCAACAGGGTATTGCCTCGTGATTTACAGGATGTAATGAATATTTCATATTGATTCAGGAATTCACTGCTGGTGAGGTTCTGGTCAAGTCCTGCAGGAGCACCCGTGCCGGGCATAAACGCCGTCCCCGGCGCGAATCGCGGCTGGAAGCTTCCGCGTCCTGCTCACGCCCCTCACCTGCATCCATGCAGGCGAAGCCGCCCCTGCAGTAAGATTTTTTGCAATGACCGGGCTTACTATTCCTCAAGATAAAGCAATATCCTGACGTTAACCGGGATAGTTCCAGTAACGGGGTATTTCCATGGACATGGAAGTAACTGGTCCTTGCAAAAGGATTTATGCACTTGTAGAGAAATCCCGGTTTCTGGACGCCTGTGAACTGGCGGTCTCGGATCACCTGTTTGATTCAGCCGACTCGCCTGAAAGGTGCCTGCTGGCGTGCCGGCTTGGCTATCACCTGGGTGACATGAGGCGCACCCGTGTCCGTTCTTACCTCGGGCAAAAACGTTACCCGGAAAATCTGGCGCTGGCGGTCTACTGGGCCTCCTACCTGGAAGATACCGCTGGCACCTATTACGCATTGCAATACCTGAAGTCACGTCAGCAATCCCGTCCATCTGAAACCCCGGCAGACGTGCAGGCAGATGCGTTGAGCTTGCAGGCAATGCTGCTGGCAACTCTGCGCGATGAAACCGCTGCCATGGACGTGGTTGGCAAGGCCAGGTCCCTGATGCCTGATGACCCGTGGCATCTGGTATGTGAGGCCCGTGTTCTGAAAATGCTGGACAAGTATGACGCAGCGACATTGACATGTCGCCGTGCCGTCAAGCTGTTTCCCGATTACCGCCCGGCCCGGCAAATGCTGTCGAATTCACTGCTCCTGGCCGGCGAGCGTGCCGAAGCCCTGCAGTTGCTGCAATCAGCGAATGACAGCTACCAGTCGTGG
This sequence comes from Pseudomonadota bacterium, assembly GCA_039714155.1. Taxonomy (GTDB): domain Bacteria; phylum Pseudomonadota; class Gammaproteobacteria; order UBA9214; family UBA9214; genus SZUA-186. The sequence goes on from JBDLJX010000005.1 coordinate 38,974, forward strand.
CTGGTTGCCTACGATCTTGCTGACCTGGCACTGGAAGAAGGGGACTACGAACTGACAAACAGGGCATTGCAGGATATCAACCGGTTTGCACCACTGGCGGACAAGTCGGTCCGTGACTACAGGCGCCGCATTGAAGTCGAGCTGGAAATCCAGACAGGTAATTATTCAGTCGCCGCTTCGCTGGCACGGGAGATGGAGGGCCTGTACTACCGGCACCTGGCAGAACGGCTGGAAGCGGTGCAGCCGTGGACATCGTCAGGGCGCAAGTTAATACCACTGAATTTCACGCGCCAGCATCACAATACCTGTGCACCGGCCGTGCTCAGCTCGTTGACGGATTACTGGGGCCGGCCTTTCCCGATGGATCAGATTGTTGATGACATCTGGTATGGCGGCACATTTGATTTTCAGGAAAGACGCTGGGGTGAGGAGCATGACTGGCATGTCAGGGAGTTCCGGCTTGACTGGAAAACGGCATGTACCCTGGTTGAGCGCGCTGTCCCGTTTGGTCTGAGTAGCATCAATGCCGGTGCCGGACACCTGCAGGCAGTGATCGGTGTCGACCATGTGCGTGAAACGCTGCTTATTCGTGATCCCTATGACCCGGGCAGCAGTGAAATTCTGCAAAAGGAGTTTTTCGAACAACAGGTGGTTTTCGGGCCACGTGCAATCCTGTTGTTGCCAAAGAGTCGTGTTACCGATATCGATGATATTGAACTGCCGGAAGCCGATGCCTATGACCGGATCCATGCATTCCAGATTGCACTGGATGGACATGATCGTGTTATGGCCATGTCCGTTGTGGATGACATGCAGTCAGCCAATGATCCGGAACGTCTTGTACTGCTGGCAAGACGCAGGCTGGCCGTTTATGACCGGAATGAGTATGCGTTCCTGCAGGCTGTTGAAAGCCTGCTGGATATGTATCCGAATGATTCGACCCTGTTGATCGACAAGCAGGGCTCGCTGCATAACCTGGGACATTCCTTGCCCAGGATTGACTGGCTCAGGGAAGTGACGTCCAGGGACGAAGTACATCCCCGGCTGATTTTATCGCTCGCTTCTGCGCTGATTGGTAATGTCAGTTATCGCTCGGAGGTGTGCGCATTGCTGCGTAAAACACGTGTGTTACTTGCTACTGATGCGGACTGGCATTCCGTGATGGGGCAGTACTGCTGGAAGGAACATGATTTTGATAATGGGCTTGGTCATTTTCGTGTCGCAAGTAACCTTGAGCCGGCAGTTGAACAGTATGTCCGCAATTATGTCAGTGCATCGGGTGAGCGGGGTTGTCTGGATAATACGCTGGGTTTTCTCAAGCGACGCTATCGCCGGCTCGGTTCACGCAGCAGTGCGCCGACAATTGCACTATTGCAGGCGCTTGATGAAGCGAATCATATTGAAGCTGCAGTCCGGCTGTTGCACGAAGCTTTACAGGCCACGCCTGATGATGGTGATTTGCTGTTATACGGGGTGCGGTATCTGCAGGGAATAAACAAGCTTGACGAAAGTGCCGGCATGTTGCGGCGATCGCAAGGCCTGGTATCCCGGGCAGACTGGTTACGGGCAGCGGCCAGGCAGGCGGAATATGCGGGCGACAGGCCGCAGGCAATGGCGTACTCACAGGAACTGGTTGAGCTGGACCCGCTTGATAACCAGGCAATGGAATATATCGCCAACTATTTGCTTGCAACACAGGGTAGCCAGCAGGCACTGGAGTATCTTGGCCAGCAGTCGGACAGGAATCCTGCCCATCCACCGCTGACAGAACTGTATGCAGGTTTTCTTGAAGCGGCAGGAGAACATCAGCGCGCCATGGATGTTGTCAGGCGACGGCTTGAGACGGCACCGGATGATGTCTGGTCGCTGCGTGAACTGGCCCGGCTCGCGGCGCAGTCCGGTGATAACAGTGCGGGCCTTGAGTTTTGCAACAAGGCGCTTGCGGTTGATCCGCTTGATGCCAGAACGCATGAGCAGCGCGGTTGGTTGTGCCGTCGTACGGGTGATCTGGAGACTACATGGGCGGCCTGTATACAGGCTGTCAGACTGGACATCGACTGTGACTTTGCCGTGCGTGAATTGCTGCGACTGGAAACCACGTATCCACATAGCCAGCAAGTGTCACAGCTGTTGATTGACGAGCTCAGGCTACAGGTCATTGAGGGTAACAGCCTGCTGGCATTTCAGGATGAGGGTTGCCGGGTCATCAAGGATGCCATCCTGAGAAAAACCCTCGAAGAAGCACTGGATGCCCGTCCTGACCTGTGGGCGGCGTGGTCCGCGCTAATCATCCACTTGCTGCATATGGATCTGCCAAACGAGGCACTGGCAATAGCGCGCAAGTATGCAGACCAGTACCCGGGACTGCCGCGTGTCTGGCTCGATCTCGCACACGTGTACCGGCAACTGCATGATGAACGGGAGGAAATCAATGCGTTAAACAAGGCGCAGGAGCTCAATCCACGCTGGTTGGAGCCGATCAAGCGGCTGGCTGACCTGGCAGAAAAACGGGCAGACTGGGCAACTTACCGACGACTGATTACGGATGCACTTGCATATAGCCCGCGTGAAGGTGTGCTCTGGGGTTACCTGTCCACTGTCGAGGAAGCCGAAACCGATGCTGATGGTGCCATTCATTCGCTGGAGCAGGCGGTGACACTTGACCGTGATTATGACTGGGCATGGCAGCAACTGGATCGCCTGTACCGCGCCAGGGGTACGCCGGAACGATTACAGGAACGTCTACTTGGTAATTGCGACAGTTTTTCAGGCGAGACAGGTGTCTACCAGCGGGCAGCCTGTTACGCAGATGATCGTCAGGCAGCGCAGTCACTGCTGCACAAGGCTCGTGAACTGGACATGCTGAACGTGGATTGCCATGTTCAGGTTATCCGCAACCTGATCGGTATTGAACAATACGACCAGGCATGCAGCGAGATACATCATCCAATCTGGGAAGGCGTGACTCCGGCAGCTATCCAGGCGATGGAGGCCGATATCCTGCGCGCCCGGAACAAGCTGAACGAGGCGCGCGCGGTGCTGGCACAGGTGCTGGATGATGCGCCTGATTTACTCAGTGGCTGGAAGCAGCTTATGGACTGGTCAGAGTCTGATAATGACCAGGATAACTACCGCAAAGCCTTGCAGAACCTGTCACGTCTTGTGCCAACGGATGCGGAATACCCGGCCCGTCTTGCCGAGCTGCTACTGCTTGATGACAGGCAGGAAGAGGCACGTGCCGTGCTTGCAAAGAGTTTCGCCATGCATCCTGACGATAACTATACGGCACTGACCTGGTTCGACTTTCTTGCCGATGCCGGTGAGCTGGAGCAGGCGGAAACAGTGCTCGAGGTTTGCCTGCAACGTTTCCCGTGGAGTATTACCTATGCACGTGCCATCCGCCTGGCAGTACAGCAGGAAGACGATGCCCAGGCAAAGAGCTGTTTCGACTGCCTGTTAAAAAATGAACAAACAGAGGAGTGGTCGCTGAAAACCGCGGTCTGCTGGCTATCCAAACAGATGTCCGCGGCAACTATCCTGTCGCGTATTGAATACGAGATGGAACAGGGCCCCGCGCAACATATGACTGCCAGCCTTGGGCGTGCCTGGGGTTCGCTGTTGCCGTCTGATGGTTCAGATGAACACGTAATCGAGCGGCTGGGAAAATTTGCTGATATGGCTGCAAACCGGGGAGAGTTTCTTTACGGCTTCCTTGATGGAATTTGCGAGACAAGGATACTGCGCAAGCAACTGCTGCTATGGATGAGGGATACCTACAGGGAACAAATCGCCAGTGATGATGCTCTGTGGGCCAATATGATCTACGCGATGCATGATAACAGTCTTGAAAACGAGGCAATTGTGTTGGGAGAAGACTGGCGTGCACGCAAGCAGGTACCTGAATTCGGCTACTACAATCTCGCCATCTGTATGGCGGTCAAAAAACGATGGAAGGCATGTATCGAGGTAGCTGAATTCGGTATTGAAAGAATCGGTGCCGAGGCAGCGCCACTATTACAGCTTGTGCTGGCGGCCTATGGTTATGTCTGTGGCAGAAATGATCTGTTTGAAGACTATTCTCCGTTACTTGAGGAGTCACAACTGGGTCATCTTCAGCACTTCAGGGTCTGCCAGCTAACTATGCAATACCAGAGTGACATCAATCGGCCGCAGTATCTGGGTCTCGAGCAGTACCTGAAGATGCTGAACAGTTATGACAAGGTGGGCTTGTCCGTAGAAGGCGTCGCTGAACTTGCAACGGCGCATTGTCTGGAAATGCTAAAAGATCGAAGCATGTCACTGATTACGCGCTGGTTTTGCCGGTTCAGGGAGCGCCGTCTCGAGCGGTGGTTCAGGTATAAAGTCTGAATATAAACCTGTTGCAGCAATTCGCGATCGGCCTTTTACGGCATGCAGCCTGTTCCCCTATTAATCTCTACACCCCTTCCATTTGTAACTGATAATCATTATCATTTGTCGCCCTCCCCGTTACCAGGATGAAGCAGCAACTCAGGGCAATGAGCAGTATGCAGATGACCACAGGCACCCGACAAATCGAGGACATCCCGATCCAGGTCACCCCGGCGGCCACGGCCCGGGGAGGCTGGCCACGGCTGGCGCACCGGATCGAGGCATTTTTCGTGCGGCATCGCGACCGGCTGGTGTGGGTGCATGCCGGCATGTTCCTTGGTTTCCTCACCCTCCTGTTTCTGCCACTGTTTTTGCCGGAGGCGGCCGAGGAAGCCACCCCGCTGACCGATTTCACGGTGTTTGCCAACTTCGCGCTGTGGGGTATGTGGTTCCCGCTGGTCTTCCTGTCGGTGATCTTCACCGGTCGCAGCTGGTGCGGCCTGCTCTGTCCCATGGGCGCAGCCTCCGAATGGGCCAGCCGCAAGGGTCTGCGGCGTGCCATCCCGGCCTGGGTGCGCTGGGAAGGCACCCCGGTGGTGAGCTTTCTGTTGATCACCATTCTCGGCCAGACCGTCGGGGTGCGCGATCACCCGGAGGCCATTGCCGAAGTGTTCGGCGGTGTCCTGCTGGCAGCTATCCTGCTGGGTTTTTTCTACGGCCAGTACGGCAACCGGGCCTGGTGCCGGCATATGTGCCCCATTGGTTTATTGCTGGGGGTCTTTTCCCGGCTCGGCGCCGTGCAATTCTGGCCAAAGCGCAAACGTGCGGGCGGGGACCGCTACCGGCCAAAGGGCCTGTGCCCGACCATGATCGATATCAATCACAAGGAAGAGTCGCGCCACTGTATTGAATGTTTCCGCTGCGTCCATCCGAAGGCCCGCGGCGGCCTGTTCCTGCGCCTGCGCCGGCCCGGGGAAGAAGTGGAGCGCATTCGTGACCATAATCCGAACCCCGCCGAGGTCTGGTTCCTGTTTCTCGGTGCCGGCGCTTCCCTCGGCGGTTTCCTGTGGCTGGTGCTGCCATGGTACAACGTGCTGCGCCAGCGGGTTGGCGAGTGGTTCATCAACCACGGTGCCTACTGGATCGGGGAGTCCGGCCCGTGGTGGCTGATGAGCGTTCACCCGGAGCGACGCGAGGTGTTCAACTGGCTGGACTTCCTGATGATCGTGGGCTTCATGCTGGCTGTCATGGCCGCGCTCACGACCGTACTGGCCCTCACTACGTGGCTGGCGGCCTGGTTGGCGGGGCGCCTGGGCGGTGATCGCAACCAGCGCAAGCGCTTCGTGGAACTGGGCTACCAGTATGCCCCGATCGCCATGGTCTCGCTGGTCATCGGCCTCGGCGGCGAGTTGTTCGAATCACTGCGTTACCTTGGGCTGGGCGAGACCGGCATTGGTACCGTCAAGGGGTTGCTGTTTCTGGTGAGCCTTGCCTGGAGCATCTGGCTGGGGGATCGCATCCTGTCCCGGCAGGGTCTGAGCAGCCGCCAGCGCTGGTTGCCGCTGCTCCCCGGTGTAGTTGGCAGTCTGGCCGTGGGTTTGGCGTGGTGGCCGGCAATTTTTGCTGGCTGAACGTAACTTCTGGCAATTGGAACTCTCGGCATGAAACATTCACTGCTAACAAAAAGTAGCTTCGCTGTTCTGGCCCTGTTACTGGCCGCGACGGTCACGGCCGGCGATGTCGAGATTGGCACGGTGAACAGGAACGGCATGGAAGTCACCGCCGTCTACATCCAGCCGGTGACCATGGAGCCAATGATGGCCGGTATGGGGCAGGCAGCTGATATTCATCTGGAGGCCGACATCCATGCGCTCAAGGACAACCAGCACGGGTTCGGCGAAGGTGACTGGATTCCTTACCTGGATATTTCCATCACCATTACCAAGTATGGTGCGGACTGGTCGGTGACCGGTGCGCTGATGCCGATGATCGCCGCCGACGGGCCACACTATGCCGACAACATCAAGCTCGACGGCGCCGGCAAGTACCACCTGAGCTACCACATCAAGCCACCGGCCTACTCTGCCTTTCACCGCCACACGGACAAGGAGACCGGGGTCCCCGAATGGTGGGCGCCCTTCGACCTGGAATGGGATTTCACCTATGTGGGCGTGGGCAAAAAGGGCGGGTACTAAATCGCGTTAAAGGGGGCGCCCGTTAGCCCGCGCGGTCCAGTTTCCGGTAGTTGATCGCTTCTGTCAGGTGGTGGGTATCAATATGGTCTGCGTCATCGATATCCGCAATGGTACGGGCAACCTTCAGAATGCGATGCCAGGCGCGTGCTGACAGTTGCAGTTTCTCCATGGCCTGTTGCAGCAATCCGCGATCGGCCTTTTTCAGGTGACAGACTGTGTCCAGACGGGCGTTGCCGAGCCGGCTGTTGATCGTTCCTGTGCGTGATGTCTGGACAAGGCGGGCGCGGCTTACCCGTTCACGGACAACGGCACTGGTTTCCCCCGCTGGGCCATCGAGTTCATTGAATGACAGTCGAGGCACCTCGATGTGCATGTCGATGCGGTCCAGCAGTGGCCCCGAGATTTTCTGCCGGTAGCGTTCCACCTGGTCGGCCGTGCAGCGACACCTTCCAGAGGTGTCGCCCAGGTAACCACAGGGACAGGGGTTCATGGCGGCAACCAGCTGGAAGCGGGCCGGGTATTCCGCCTGGCGCGCGGCGCGCGAGATAACGATGCGACCGTTCTCCAGCGGCTCGCGCAACACCTCCAGCACCTTGCGATCAAATTCCGGCAGTTCATCCAGGAACAGCACGCCGTGGTGTGCCAGCGAGACCTCGCCCGGGCGCGGATTCGAGCCGCCGCCGACCAGTGCCACGCCGGAGGCTGTATGGTGCGGTGCGCGAAACGGCCGTTGTCGCCAGCGGGCGGGATCGACCGGTGAGCCACAGACGGAACGAATCGCGGCCACTTCCAGTGCTTCGGTCTCTCCCAGTTCCGGCAGAATACCGGGCAGGCGGCTGGCCAGCAGTGTTTTACCGGTACCGGGCGGACCGATCATTAACAGGGAATGGCCACCGGCGGCGGCGATTTCCAGGGCACGACGTGCCTGCATTTGTCCGCGGACATCGGCAAGGTCGGGGTAGCTGGCAGTAATACTTGCAGCCTGATCGGCTGTTGCCGGGTCGAGTTGCAGTGAGCCGGTCAGGTGGCCGGTGATATCCAGCAGGTGCCGGCCGGCCAGTACCTCGGCATTGCCGACCAGCGTTGCCTCGCCGGCATTATCGACGGGCACAACGGTGACGCGTTTTGCGCCGTGGGTTTTCACTGTCATGGGCAGGATGCCATGCACACCGCGCAATTCACCCGACAGCGCCAGCTCACCGGCAAATTCATAGCCTGACAGGTGCTGTCCGGGTATCTGTCCGGAAGCGGCCAGGATGCCGAGCGCAATCGGCAGGTCGAAACGGCCACCATCCTTGGGCAGGTCGGCGGGCGCCAGGTTGATGGTGATGCGGCGTGCCGGGAATTCGAAGCGCGAATTCAGTATTGCGCTGCGGACACGGTCCTTGCTTTCCTTTACCGCGGTTTCCGGCAGGCCAACGATCGACAGGCGCGGCAGGCCGTTGGAGAGATGCACCTCGACCGTGACCGGCGGTGCGTCCATGCCACATTGTGCACGCGAGTAGACAATGGCAAGTGACATGCATTCATCCTTGAAGCGCCGGGTTCACAAACAGGTCGATGATAGTGACTTGCATGCCGGTATTGCATGCGAAATATCGGATGCAACCATAGGAGCAGGGAGAGGTAGCCCGGATAAAGTGAAACGGTACCCGGGGTGTTGAGCTTGATGTCCTGTCCCGGATTTCGCTCTGCCGCGTTCGGACTACCTGTTTCTGTTTGCCTCGTTATTGTTTTTTTTCGAGTTCGGCAATGGCCTGTTCCAGTGCCTCGAGTTTCTCGCGGCTGCGGGCCAGTACCTTCGTTTGTACATCAAATTCCTCGCGGGTGACCAGGTCGAGTCGGGCAAGGGCATTCTGCAGGACCGTGCGGAAGTTCTTTTCGATGTCCTGCTGTGCGGCGCGCAGGTTGGCGGGTACGGCATCAGACAGGCGCCGGGCGAGATCGTCGATGAGCTTGGGATCAATCATGGAACCACCATAGAACAACGTGTCCGGCGCTGTCCAGCCATACAGCCATAACGCACTATTATAGTGCGCACACCAAATAACTGCGCACTGTTGTTGTGCGCGTACTTGGCTGCATTTTCTGTCGTCACACACAACTATCTGTATTAATAAATAAAAATAAAATGGCACAGTAGTTGCTTGGAAGGGGATGTAATGCAATGACACGGTAATTTTTTGCAACAAACAATTTTTATCCAACTGTTAAGGGGTAATTGAAATGACGACTTTACGTAAAACACTACTCGCGACCGCCTTGATGGGCGCAACTGCGGCGGCTCACGCCGAACTGTTGTTCAATGTTGCTGCCGCCAGTAACTACTACTTCCGCGGTGTTTCCCAGACCAGTGATGACGCGGCCGTTTCCGGCGGTGTTGACTGGGGACATGATTCCGGTTTCTACATCGGCACCTGGATGTCGAACGTCGAATTTGCTTCTGCCGAGGTGGATGTCTACGGCGGTTTCGGCAGCGAACTGGACAACGGCCTCGGTTATGACGTCGGTGCGCTGTACTACTACTACCCGGATGGTGGCAACATCGATTACGCCGAGGTCTATGGCAACCTGAGCTTTGGCATGTTCAGCGGCGGTATTGCCTACACCGTTTATGGTGAAGTTGATGGTGATGGTCCCTTCGATTCCGGCGATATCTACTACAACGCTGCTGTCGATCTGCCGTTTGATCTCGGTGAAGGTGTCGGTCTTGGTATCTTTGCTGGTTATTACACCTTCGACGACAGTGACACTGATTCCTATGGCCACTGGGGTGTTTCGCTGTCGAAGGATGCCGGTGACTGGGGTAGTGTCAGCGTTAACTACGAGCAGACCAACGAAGATGACACTGTCTCTTTTGACGACAGCGCCAAGTTCTGGTTTGGCTGGAGCAAGGAATTCTAGGGCAGTTTCCGGAACCTTGTGACATATGTGGCCCGCCCGCCAGGGCGGGCCTGATTTCAGGAGAAACGATATGAAGTTAGTAACCGCAATCATCAAGCCGTTCAAGCTCGATGATGTCCGTGAGGCTCTCTCGGAGATTGGTGTGCAGGGTATTACCGTCACCGAGGTGAAGGGATTCGGGCGTCAGAAAGGTCATACCGAGCTTTATCGTGGCGCGGAATATGTGGTGGATTTTTTGCCCAAGGTAAAGATCGAGGCCGCGGTCGCGGCGGACATGACCGACAAGGTTATCGAGGCCATTTCCAGGGCCGCCAACACCGGAAAAATCGGTGACGGCAAGATCTTTGTTTCGAGTCTGGAGCAAACCGTTCGCATTCGTACCGGCGAGACCGGCCCGGAAGCGCTGTAATTATTTTAATGGTCGTAACACAAACATGTTACGGAGGAATTTAATGTGGAAGCGATAACTGAACTGAGTTACGCGCTGGATACCTTCTATTTTCTGGTAACCGGTGCGCTCGTTATGTGGATGGCCGCGGGCTTTGCCATGCTCGAGGCCGGAATGGTGCGTGCGAAAAACACCGCCGAAATCCTGACCAAGAATATTTCCCTGTTTGCCGTGGCTTGCATTATGTACATGCTGATGGGTTATGGAATCATGTACCCGGGTGATGCAGCGGTAAGTTCATGGTGGCCGGGTATCAATGGCCTGCTGGGCAAGGCGGACAACACGGCGGCGGAAGTGCTGGCCAGCGGAGGGGATACCTATTACTCCAATTTATCCGACTTCTTCTTCCAGGTGGTGTTCGTGGCAACCGCCATGTCGATTGTCTCCGGTGCTATCGCCGAACGCATGAAGCTGTGGGCATTCCTGTTGTTTGCGGTCGTGATGACCGGCTTTATCTACCCGATGCAGGGTTACTGGAAGTGGGGCGGTGGCGGTCTTGATGCCCTGGGCTTCCTGGACTTTGCCGGTTCCGGCGTCGTGCATCTGTGCGGTGCAACGGCTGCGTTTGCCGGTGTGCTCCTGCTTGGCGCTCGCAAGGGCAAGTATCGCGCCGACGGCTCCATCAACCCGATCCCGGGCGCCAACATGCCGCTGGCAACACTCGGTACCTTCATCCTGTGGCTGGGCTGGTTCGGTTTCAACGGCGGTTCCGAGCTGAAGATCTCCGATGTCGGTGAAGCCAATGCCGTGGCGCTGGTGTTTGTGAATACCAACATGGCTGCTGCCGGTGGCGTGATTGCTGCGATGATGGTGGCCCGCCTGCTGTTCGGCAAGACGGATCTCACTATGGCGCTCAACGGTGCGCTGGCCGGCCTGGTTGCCATTACCGCCGAGCCGCTGTTCCCGTCGCCGCTGCTGGCGACGATTATCGGTGCCGTCGGTGGTGCCATTGTGGTGTTCTCGATTCTTGGACTTGATCGTCTGAAGATCGATGACCCGGTCGGTGCGATTTCCGTTCACGGTGTAGTTGGCATGTGGGGCCTGATCGCGGTCACCCTGTCGAACCCCGATGCGACCATTGCGGCGCAGCTGACCGGCCTCGGTGTGATCTTTGCCTGGACCTTTGTTGCCAGCCTGATTGTCTGGGGCATCCTCAAGATGGTCATAGGTATCCGTGTTAGTGAGGAGGAGGAGTACGATGGCGTTGACCTCGCGGAGTGTGGCCTCGAGGCCTATCCCGAGTTTGTTGGCTCCCAGGGTTCCGGAAAATAACGATAATTCTACTGTCATTGCACACATTCCCCACGGGCGCTTCGGCGCCCGTTTTTTTTGCCTACAGGGAAGGTCGCTCCGGGCATCCTGCCCTCTCGCGACACTCGTACATCCTTGTACATCGTAGGTAGATCGCGGGAGACAGGGATGTCGGGAGCGATCTCTCGGCCCACCATTCCGGTGCGTCCTCTGGTATCATCCCCATCGCAATCGGGAGACCGTCAACCGGAGGAAAACAATGAAACTCGTAACGGCAATCATCAAGCCATTCAAACTGGACAATGTCCGCCAGGCCCTGTCCGAGATCGGGGTGCAGGGCATGACTGTGACCGAGGTGAAAGGCTTCGGGCGCCAGAAAGGTCACACCGAACTCTACCGCGGCGCAGAATACGTGGTGGATTTCCTGCCCAAGGTAAAACTCGAAATCGGCATTGACGACGACAAGGTCGACGCAGTGATCGATGCGATCAGCTCTGCTGCCAATACCGGCAAGATCGGTGACGGCAAGATTTTCGTTGCCAACCTCGAGCAGACCATTCGCATCCGTACCGGCGAGACCGGCCCGGAAGCACTCTAACTGTATATAAAGTTAACTGTGGGGAGAGAGCCAATGCGTTTTTCCAATTTCAAGGGGGTTACAGCGGGCCTCGTCTGCCTGCTGCTGCCGTCACTGGGGCTGGCCGATGAACTGAACGGTGCCGACACGGCCTGGATTCTGACATCAACCGCGCTGGTGCTGTTTATGACCATTCCGGGCCTGGCGTTGTTCTATGCCGGTCTCGTTCGCAGCAAGAACGTGCTGTCGGTACTGATGCAGTGTTTTGCCATCACCTGTCTGGCGTCACTGATCTGGTTTGCCTACGGTTACGGCCTGGCCTTCGGTGACGGTGGTGCCATGAACAAGTGGATCGGCAGTCTCGGTGACTTGTTCATGACCAATGTAGGTCGTGACAGTCTCAGCGGCACGATTCCGGAAACCGTGTTCGCCATGTTCCAGATGACCTTTGCCATCATTACCCCGGCGCTGGTCGTGGGTGGTTTTGCCGAGCGCATGAAGTTCTCCGCCATGCTGTGGTTCTCGGCCATCTGGCTAACGGTGGTGTATGCGCCGGTGTGCCACTGGGTCTGGGGCGGCGGCTGGCTCGGTGACCTGGGCCTGCTCGACTTCGCCGGTGGTACCGTGGTGCACATCAACGCCGGTGTCGCTGCCATGGTCGCGGCACTGGTACTCGGTAATCGTAAAGGCTTCGGCACTACCGCCATGCCGCCGCATAACCTGACCATGACAGTAGCCGGTGCCGCCATGCTGTGGGTCGGCTGGTTCGGTTTCAATGCCGGCAGTGCGCTGGCCGCCAACGGCGATGCCGGTATGGCGATGCTGGTGACGCACATCGGTGCAGCTGCCGGTTCGCTGGCGTGGATGTTCATGGAGTGGGTGCGCCACGGCAAGCCGAGTGTGCTCGGTATCGTCACCGGCATGGTGGCCGGTCTCGGCACCATTACTCCGGCTTCCGGTTACGTTGGGCCAATGGCCGCATTGATGATCGGCCTTACTGCCGGCGTGGTCTGTTACACCGCCACCTCCTATATCAAGCGTATTCTGAAGATCGATGATTCGCTCGACGTGTTTCCGGTGCACGGTGTCGGCGGCGTACTGGGTACCCTGTGCGCCGGCCTGTTTGTCGGCACACTGGGTGGTGTCGGGCTGGCCGAGGGCATGACCACGGGCGGCCAGGTCTGGGTGCAGTTCATCGGTGTGGCCGCTACCCTGGTCTGGTGTGCTGTCGCAACCTGGATCATCCTCAAGCTGATCGATGCGGTGATCGGGCTGCGGGTGAACGAAGAGGAGGAAACCCAGGGACTTGATATCGTGCTGCACGACGAGACGGGTTATAATTTGTAACCTTGTGCAAACGTTACCACGTCGCTTCCGGCAGCCGCTCCGGGCTTCCTGCCCTCTCGCGGCACTTGTACATCCTGTACATCGTCCATGCCTCACGCGACGTACCTACATCCTGTAGGCAAAACGGGCGCTTCGGCGCCCGTTATTTTTACCACAGAGTACACAGAGAATGATTCTTTGCGATGGAGAAAAATGTTGCCGGGATGCGAAGAATATTTCCTGAAGTAACGATGTACATCCTTCTCCTCCTCACGTGAAGAAGGCAATTCATCTACAAACTCTGTGTTCTCTGTGCCCTCTGTGGCAAATGTTTTTTCACAATTTCTTATGCGTCCCGTCACAAAATGGTGTGTCACAGGTGTGCTTGCAGCCGCACAGCCAGACTTTTGCTGCTTCGGTAATTTCAAACTTGACCGGCTCAAACTCCGTGCCCTGGTGCGAGCCGTCGCAGAACGGCTGGTTCTTTGATCTGCCACAGGCGCACCACCAGTAGGTGCCGGGCTCCAGTTCCTGTGCATACGGTGCTTTTTGTGCGATGGTTGGTTCTGACATGATTATTTACAGTTCTGGTTGTCTCGTTCAATGGCAGGGTGCGCCAGGCACACCGACGGGTATTTGTTACACGGTATAATGGTGCGCATGGCACACCCTGACCGATACGCCTGTGAGTAAACCATCCCCCTTGCTGCAAATCAACAAGTTGCAACGTCCGATGTTCGGGCCGCTGTCGCTGGCTATCAATGCCGGCGAATGTGTCTGCCTGTCCGGCCCATCCGGTGCCGGCAAGTCGCAATTGCTGCGTGCCATCGCCGATCTTGATCCGCATGACGGTGAGGTATTGCTGGCTGGCGAATCATCAGGTGATATCAAGCCTTACCTCTGGCGGCAACGTGTCGGACTGCTACCGCCGGAGAGTTCCTGGTGGTGGCCGACAGCTGCTGGGCATTTCCATAACGGCTTGCCAGTTGCACTTGAGGCACTGGGATTGCCGCTGGATATCCTGGGCAAGCCGATTACACGCCTGTCGAGCGGCGAGAAGCAACGCCTGGCCCTGCTGCGCCTGCTGGCGAATGCACCCAGGGTGTTACTGCTGGATGAACCGACCGCGAATCTTGATCCGGCAAATACGCTACGCACCGAGGCCGTGATTAATGCTTACCGGCAGTCGCACGGTGTGGCAATTCTCTGGGTGAGTCATGACCCGGAACAGATGACGCGTGTTGCCGACCGTCGGCTGCAACTGAGTGATGGTGAATTACAGGAGCAGCCTGCGTGATCCCGCTCAGTACGACCGACCTTTTTATCGCCGCCAGCCTGGTCATGCTGCTGGCATTGCTGTCGTTGCGACTGCAGGCCGGCATCAGTGCTCAGTTGCTGATTGCTGCCGTGCGCACCGCAGTACAACTGACCTTGATCGGTCTGGTGCTGAAGGCGCTGTTTGCCAATGTGCATCTTGGCTGGGTAAGTCTCATGGCAGTATTCATGCTGCTGATGGCCGGGCGTGAGGTCATGGCGCGTCAGGAACGACGCTTCTCGGGCTGGTGGGGGTTTTCCATTGGCGCGATCTCGATGTTCCTGTCGTCGTTCGCGATCACTATCTTTGCCCTGACCGTGATACTGGGTGACTCGCCCTGGTACACGCCGCAATACGCCATCCCGCTGCTCGGCATGTTGCTGGGCAATACCATGAGCGGCGTTGCCATTGCACTGGATCGCCTGACCCAGTCGGCCTGGGAGCAGCGTGGTGTGATCGAGGCGCGCCTGTTGCTGGGTGAACGCTGGGGCGAGGCCATTGCCGACCTGCGCCGGCAGGCGGTTCGCAGTGGACTGATCCCGATTATCAATGCCATGGCCGCTGCCGGCGTGGTCAGTCTGCCCGGCATGATGACCGGTCAGATACTGGCCGGGACGCCGCCGGTCGAGGCGGTCAAGTACCAGATCCTGATCATGTTCCTGATTGCGGCCGGTACCGGACTTGGCACACTGGCGGCAGTGATGATTGGCTCGCGTCGCCTGTTCGACGAGCGCCAGCGGTTGTGCCTGGATCGCTTGCGCGAAAAATAATACGAATCCGGCAGGCTATTCGCTTGCTGCAAACAACAGGGAATTCCGTTATGCACAAGGTTATGCTTTTTCTTGTTTCGGTCATGTTG
The DNA here is from genome assembly GCA_039714155.1 of Pseudomonadota bacterium. Classification (GTDB taxonomy): domain Bacteria; phylum Pseudomonadota; class Gammaproteobacteria; order UBA9214; family UBA9214; genus SZUA-186. Next base: position 54,199 of record JBDLJX010000005.1, read on the forward strand.
CTGGTGACTGCACCGGTATCTGCACAGGTGTTCAAGTGCACCGATGCCGCCGGCAAGATCCAGTATACGGACACACCCTGCGGTGAGACATCGACTGCCATAAAGAAACATTCGGCACCACCGGCTGCCGCGAGCCCGGATGAGCGTATGCAGAGAACCCGCCGTTTGCTGGATGCCATGGAGGCCGAACGCAACGAGGAGAAGCGTACCGTAGCTGAAGCAAAAGCAGAGAAGCAAAGGCGTATAAAGAACTGCCACGTCGCCCGTGACCGTTACCGGCAACTGATTTCAGCCGGTCGGCTTTATGATCTCGACAAGGACGGTAATCGTGTCATTCTCAATGATGCACAACGGGCGCAGACGGAAGCCGGCGCAAAGGCCGATATGGACACATGGTGTGATTGAGCCCCGTTGGCTTTCCGGTTCTATTCAACCGCCGCGTGAAAGAATTCCGGCGCAGTCAATGCGGCGCGGTGCATGGCGGCATTGTAATAGCTGGTTGTAAATGACTTGTGAGCTGCATCCGGCTCGCGGAACGCGGCCAGTATGTCCTGCTTGCCTGCCAGGGTTGCCGTCCACCAGCCGGACGGGTAGACCGGTTGCGGGAAGAACAGCGTTTGCACATCACTGAAACCGGCAGCGGCCATGGCCTTGCGCATCGGGTTGATGATCTCCATGTGGAAAAGTGGTGATTCGCTCTGCTGTACAAGAATACCGTTGTCACCGAGTACGTGGTGACAGTCACGGTAGAATTCCCCGGTAAACAACCCGACCGCAGGGCCGATCGGGTCGGTACTGTCGACGATGATGACATCGACACTGCCGGGCCGTGCGTCTTTCATCCACTGGATGCCGTCACCAAAAAGGAACTCCACACGCGGATCATTGTTGGCAACACACAGTTCCGGGAAGAACTCCTCGGCCAGCCGCGTAACACGCTCATCGATCTCGACCTGCAGGCAATGCTGCACATCCAGGTGTTTCATGACTTCACGCAACGTGCCGCAGTCACCGCCGCCGATAATGACCACCTGTTGCGGGTCCGGGTGCGAGAACAGGGCCGGGTGCGACATCATTTCGTGGTAGAGAAAGTTGTCGCGCGCCGACAGCATGACAAAGCTGTCGATGACCATCAGGTTGCCGAAGAATTCGGTGGCATAGATCTCGATGTGCTGGAAGTCGGTCTGCTCGTCATGCAGCTTCCCACGGATTTTCATGGAAAAGGCGGAGCCACCTTCCTCGCAGGGCTCGGTAAACCACTGGTCCTTGTCCGGTGTCATATTCAGTCTCCAGATATATCAATCGTGTAGCCCGGATGGGGTGAAGCGCAATCCGGGGCAATATACTAGCCCGCATTTCTCACCACGATGACGAGCCCTCGCTTGATCTTTGAATCCACAGCACATTTCCTTCAGTCGGAAATACAGTTCGTATTCCGCTCCTTCAGAAAATCCGCTGTGAATCCAAATCTCTGCGCGATCATCTCGCCCCGCGGTGAGAAGTGCGGGCTAGCTCAGCTTTCGCTGTGCTTAGTGTCCTGCCTGCAGGATAATACAGATATTGCTTGTCGTTTCGGGAGGGTATCTTTATCGTTCCCGCCATGACATGGAGCACGGAAAATGCCCGGCAGTTGTACAGCCTGGCTGGCTGGAGTGAAGGCTATGTCGATATTGGAGACAACGGCCACCTGCAGGTACGGCCGCGCGGCCATGACGACAGCCCGGCGATCGATTTGCCGGGGCTGGTCGATCGCGTCCATGACACCGGCCTGACGCTGCCGGTGCTGGTGCGCTTCACCGATATCCTGCGCAGCCAGGTCGATCGTTTGCATGCTGCATTCTCGAGTGCCATGCAGGCCGGAGGCTGTGACACCGGCTACACCGCGATTTACCCGATCAAGGTCAACCAGCAGCAACACGTCGTCGATGCCATCGTCACACATGGCGGTATGCGTATCGGCCTCGAGTGCGGCAGTAAACCGGAACTGATGGCCGTGCTGGGCTCTCTGCCGGCTGGCGGCGTCATTATTTGCAACGGCTACAAGGATACCGGGTACATCCACCTGGCGCTGATCGCGCAGGCACTCGGCCACCGCGTCACGCTGATCATCGAGAAGCTCTCCGAGCTGGAACTGATCCTCCGCACGGCTACCGCCATGCAGTTGCGGCCACAGCTCGGCCTGCGGGTACGCCTGTCATCCGTCACCAGCGGCAACTGGCAGAATACCGGTGGTGACCGTTCCAAGTTCGGGTTTACGGCCGCCGGTGTGCTGGCGCTGCTGGAACGACTAAGGGCGGCTGACATGCTTGATTGTCTGGTTATGCTGCACTGCCACCCGGGTTCGCAGATCACGCGCATCGATGTGTTGCGCGAGGCCTTGCAGGAGGTTGCACGTACCTGGGTGGCACTGCATGCGGCCGGTGTGCCGCTCACCACGGTCAATGTCGGTGGTGGCCTGGGTGTCGATTACGAAGGTACGGCATCCGTGCACGAATGCTCCATGAACTACGACACTGCAGGTTATGCAAAGGCAGTGGTTGGTGAATTTGCCGGCATGGCACACACACATGGCCTGCCGATGCCGGACCTCATGACCGAGTCCGGCCGCGCCCTGACGGCGCACCACGCAGTGTTGATCAGCAACGTTATCGATACCGAGGTGGTGTTGTGTGAGCCGCCAGCGGCCACGCCGTCGGCAGCGGCACCGGTAGGTGCATTACAGGACTGCCTGTCACATTGCACAGCAGCGACTGCACTGGACAGTTACCGCATGGCTGATGAGCAGTTGCTGGCACTGCGTGCCGGCTACCTTGATGGCAGTCTGGACCTGGCGGCACGCGCCCGCGGCGAGTCGCTGTATTACGCCATTTGCCGGTGCGTGCAGGAATGGCTGTCCGATTTACCGACGCCACCGCCGGAGCTGGATGTGATCAACCGCAAGCTGGCCGACAAGTATTTCTGCAACCTGTCGGTATTCCAGTCGATGCCGGATGTCTGGGGTATCGACCAGGTATTCCCGATCGCACCGTTGCAGCGCCTGGATGAATCGCCACAGCGGCGTGCCAGCCTGCACGACCTGACCTGTGATTCCGACGGGCATATCGAACGCTATGTCGACAATGGTGGCATCGAGTCGACCCTGCCGGTGCACACGGTACGGGATGGCGAACCGTACCTGCTGGGTTTTTTCCTGCTCGGCGCCTACCAGGAGATTCTCGGTGACATGCATAACCTGTTCGGCGACACTGATGCCGTGAACGTCGAACTGCAGGACGATGGCAGCTACCGGCTGGTCGATCCGCGCCACGGCGATACGGTTGATGAGCTGTTGCGCTACGTCGAGTTCGAACCGGAACGCTTGCTGGACAGGTATCGAGACAAGATAAACGCCGCCGGCATCAGCAATGAGCAGGCCGGGACTTACCTGCATATCCTGGATACGGCACTGCACGGCACAACCTATCTGGAGGATGAATGATGCTGACCGGCTTAATCGGGCTTGGTGGCATGGGTGCGCCGATGGCGTGCAAGCTGTCGGCAGCCGGCAAGCTGGTGACTGTCTGGAACCGCACGCGTGCAACTGCCGATGCACTGGCCGGGAAACTCGGGGTGCCGGTTGCTGATGATCCGGCTGCGCTGGCCGGTCAATGCGAGCTCGTTATCCTGTCAGTGTCGGCCGATGCCGATGTGCTGCAGATGGTCAACGCCCTGTTACCGGGATTGCGTCCCGATACGATCGTAGTCGATACCTCCACTGTCAGCCGCGAAGCGGCGCAGGCCGCAGCTGCAACCATTACCGCGGCTGGTGGCGCATTCCTCGATGCGCCGGTATCAGGCGGTGTCGAGGGGGCGCAGCAGGGTACGCTGGCCATGATGGTCGGTGGTGATGCGGCCGTGCTGGAACGTGCCAGGCCAGTGCTGGACGATATCACCGGGCGGATTACGCACATGGGCCCGGTTGGCGCCGGCCAGGCGACCAAGGCCGTTAACCAGATCATGGCGGCAGGTATCAACCAGGCAGTGACCGAGGCACTGGCATTTGCGCAGGCGCACGAACTACCGCTGGACAAGGTCATCGAGGTGGTCGGTTCCGGTGCAGCCGGTAACTGGTTTCTGTCACACCGCGGGCCGACGATGATTCAGGATGTATTCGAGCCCGGCTTTCGCGTCGCCCTGCATCACAAGGATCTGGCCATCTGCAAACAGATGGCGGCACAGTTCGGCGTGGCGTTACCGGTAGTCGAGATGACGTTGGTACATTACCGTCGTCTGATGGAAGCGGGTTACGGAGATGAGGACATATCGGCGCTGTTCCGCGAGAAGCAAGCGCTGTTCGGGCCGGGCAGCGGCCGGCCGCGACGCCTTTAACCTTTATCCAGCGGACTGCGCACTCCGCGCCCACCACGACTCAAAACGTGCGTGTAGATCTGGGTGGTCTTCACATCCTTGTGACCGAGCAGCTCCTGCACGGTGCGGATGTCATAACCGTCTTCGATCAGATGTGTGGCAAAGCTGTGCCTAAGGGTATGTGTTGTAACGCGTTTGCTGATGCGCGCCTCGAAAGCAGCTTTCCGTAGTGCGCGTTGCAGATTCTTTTCATGCAGGTGATGTCTGCGTATCACGCCGGTACCGGGTTCTGCAGATCTGTTCCTGGAGGGAAGCACGTACTGCCATCGCCACTCTGTGTTGGCATTCGGGTATTTTCGTTCCAGGGCGTGTGGCAGGTAGACAGAGGCAAAACCTTCCTCGAGATCATTGCCGTGAAGCGTCCTTGCATAATCGAGTTGTCGCTGCAAAGGCTCGACCAAACTGTCTGGCAGGACAGAGACTCGATCCTTGTCTCCCTTGCCGGAACGTATGAGAATTTGTTTGTATCCGAAATCAATATCCAGAACTCTGAGACGCAATGCCTCGCTGATACGCATGCCAGTACCGTAGAGTAGACGCGCCAGCAGCCTGTTCGTGCCTTTCATTCTTGAAAGTAAGGCGCGCACCTCATCCATGGTAAGGACAACGGGTAGTCGCTTTGGCCGTTTGGCGCGGACAATCCCGTCCAGCCACTCCAGCTCCACATCAAGAACTGACTTGTACAGGAATAATAGGGCAGCTAGAGCCTGGTTTTATGTGGATGCAGCAACATTTTTCTCAGTAGCAAGCCAAGAAAGGAATGTTTTGATTTCCGGTTCGGACATATCCAGTGGATGCCGCCTGCCATGCAAATTGATATAACGACGAATCCACTGGATATAGGTTTCTTCTGTCCTGATACTGTAGTGACGAACGCGCATTTCGGTTCGAACACGATCCAGCAGGCGTGGCTTTTTCATAGGAACCTCCTTGTTCCCTATTAATTATGAATAGTGCTACATTATTCGCTATTATGTATTTGATTAAATTGATGTAAGAAATTTCGTACACCCTAAATGTCCAAATCAAATTGGACATTTAGGTCCACTAATTGTAGGCGCCTATGAAAATGGATAAGTACATTACGCCGGTGTTTATTGCCATTTCTGCAGGTTATGCGCTAGCTGCCGTATTCGCGTACCTATTTCACTACGCGGCGCACACTACTAGCCTGCAGCAAACGCTGCTTCCGGCAACAACAGTAGTGCTGCCGTATATACTTCTGTTGCTCCCATATCGTTTAGCTCGTGAGAAATGGTCGCTCTGGGCAACTAACGCATCTGCTATAGCTGTATCGATTCTAGGTGCTCTTGCTTATGCAGAATCATTTCAACAGCGATATGAAGCCGATATGTACGTTTTAACCTATTTTGCAGTTCCGGCGCTTCAAACACTTATAGTCATAGCTACCTTCGTTTATATTATGTTGCGACGTAGGCATCTATGTAAGCCCTATGGCGCCTAACGAATAAGGATAGATCGCGCGCAGCCGCGATCTTATCCAGTTGTTGGAACCAATCGCCCAAGCCGACGCTGGAGAGTTCTGCGGCGCTTCGCGGTAGTGTCTGTGGCAGCGCGGCTCGACTCAACCGTTGCTGCTAAAATCAGCTTGTAACCCGTAACGTTATACGTTACACTTTTCCTATGATAAGGAGTTTCAAGCACAAGGGTCTTGAAAAGTTCTTTCTGAAAGGAACCAAGTCGGGGATTCAGGCCAAACATGCTAACCGACTAAAGCTGATATTGGGTCGTTTAAATGCATCAACCAATGCAAAGGACATGGAACTGCCGGGGCTTAAATTACATGAACTTGGAGGAAAACGGAAAGGTATATGGTCGGTTTGGGTGAGTGGTAACTGGCGTGTGACCTTCAGTTTCAAGGGCAAGGATGCAGATGTTGTTGATTATGAAGATTACCATTGAGGTGTAAAGATGAAGATGCACAATCCCCCACATCCAGGAGAAATTCTGCGGGAACTATGTATTGAGCCCTTAGGGCTTAGTATTACTGAGGCAGCAGAGGCCCTCGGTATTACCCGTAAAACATTGTCGGCAATTCTCAATGGCCGTTCGGGCATTAGTCCTGAAATGGCAGTACGGCTTTCTTTGGCTTTTGGTACTTCCTCTGAGAGTTGGTTAAATCAGCAGTCGCAGTACGATTTATGGGAAGCAGAAAAGAGGCGTAAACAATTAAATGTGAGGAAGCTATCCGCAGCATAACAAATCGTCCGAGGCCGACGCGGGAAAGTTTTGCGGCGCTTCGCGGTGAGTCTCTGGGCCGCGCGGCTTGACTCAAACGTTGTCATAGATGCTAATGAACAAGAGCGTGATGATAGTAGTGATGTTGGTGATAGCTGGAATTACAATGTATTTGTTTCAGCATTATCAAAAGAGTCGCGAGCTGAATGATTTAAGGATTGAAGCAGATGCACATGCTAATTCGCCAGAGTGCAGAGGACTCCCACATAGAAATACAAAAGAGCCAGTACAACTTGACACAGAAAAGATATACACACAAAAAGAAATAGAGGAAGGGGCGGAAATATCGAGGAAATGCTGGGAGGCTAAAGTCAGATACATTAAGGCAATGAGAAAATGACATATAACACTTATGAGGCCCCCTCCTGTCAAGGGCAAATAGAGCCCTATTAACGACGACAATCGTTAGTGAATGCAGGAATGATAGACCGAGAGCAAGTGGTCTGAC
>JBDLJX010000006.1:0-58008 GCA_039714155.1 Pseudomonadota bacterium
CTATATATAGGGTATTGTGCCTGACACGCCATTCAGGAGCGTAGCTGGCAGGGAATATTTTTTTCCAGCTGCAGCTGGAAAAGGGAGGAATGTAACTAGTGCTCATCCATAAGCGCTGTAATTTCTCTCGCCAAGGCGCAAAGACGCCAAGAAAGAAATATTAAAATGCATTTATAACAATAACCTATACCTTTGCGATCTTTGCGTCTTGGCGAGAGTTATTTTTTCTGGATGGGCACTAACTACAGTTGGCGGGCTAGCAGTCCCATTTCAAAGTGGTCGCCATCCAGCGGTATCTGTACCCGGTAGCCGCCCCCGGGGACTTCCTGCATGCGCTGGCCTTGCATGTCGTACATGTCCTGGAGTCGGAAGTGGCGGTTGCCGCCCGGCAGAATCAGTTCCATCTCGTCACCGGCGGCAAACTTGTTTTTGACCAGCACCTCGGTAAGACCACTGTCCGGGTCGTAGCCGGTGAGTTCACCGACGAAGCGTTGCAGGTTGCTGCTGGAGCTGGCCTCGAGGTAGTTCTGGTAATCCTGGTCCGGGTGACGTTGCAGGAAGCCATCGGTATAGCCGCGATTGGACAGGTTGTCCAGTGCGCCGAGTTGCGCGGCGTTAAATGGTCGTCCGGCGAGTGCGTCATCGATCGCCTGGCGATACACCTGGGTGGTGCGTGCAACATAGTAGTGTGACTTGGTGCGGCCCTCGATCTTCAGGCTCCTGATGCCCATCTTCACCAGCCGTTCGACATGTTCCAGTGCCCGCAGATCCCTGGAATTCATGATGTAGGTGCCGTGTTCATCTTCCTCGATCGGCATGTAGTCACCGGGGCGCTTGCTTTCCTCCAGCAGATAGACCGAATGCGCGGGGTTGTCCGCCGGCGTGGTCTCGACATGGATATCGCCACTGATGTCCTCGCGGCTATCCCTCACCTTGTAGTCCCAGCGACAGGAGTTGGTGCAGGTGCCCTGGTTGGCATCACGGTGATTAAAGTAGCCGGACAGCAGGCAGCGGCCGGAGTAGGCGATGCACAGCGCACCGTGCACGAACACCTCCAGTTCCATATCCGGACATAGCTGGCGGATTTCCTCTATCTGGTCGAGTGACAGCTCGCGTGACAGGATAATGCGGCTGATACCCTGCGCCTGCCAGAAACGCACACTGGCGTGGTTCATGGTATTGGCCTGTACCGACAGGTGGACCGGCATGTCCGGCCAGCGTTCGCGGACCAGCAGGATCAGGCCCGGGTCTGCCATGATCAGCGCATCCGGTCCGAGTTCGATGACCGGTTCCATATCCTTGATGAAGGTCTTGATCTTGGCCTCATGCGGCAGGATGTTGCTGGCCAGATAGAACGCCTTGCCGGTTGTGTGAACGGCCTCGATGCCCTGCGCCAGGTTATCCAGCTTGTGAAAATTGTTGTTGCGTACCCGCAGGCTGTAGCGCGGCATGCCGGCGTAGACGGCATCGGCTCCATAGGCGATGGCATAGCGCAGGTTATTGAGTGTGCCTGCCGGGGCGAGCAGTTCGGGTGCTGTCATCAGTGTGGGCTATGAACGGTATTAATGCCGCCTGGCGCCCGACTGAATGGCAATCAGGTCATCGAAGCGCTTGATCAGGGTCAGCAATTTCCTGGCCGGCGGCTCATGTGTGTGCAGGTAGTCCTGCGCATAGGGGAAAATGCCGCTTTTTTCCGGCAGTGGCAGGCTGTGTTCGAGGATGTTCTTCATGCGTGGCAGGAAAATCCATTGCAGCCACTGTTCAAACCGGAGGGTATCGATACAAAAGGGCTGGGCGCTGACCAGGGTACTTTCAGGTGGCTGGTATTCGTCCCACTTGCCACTGGTGCGGAGGTTGGCCTCGACTTCCAGCAGTACATCGGCGATTCGGGCAGGTATATCATGCATGCGCACAGTATACCGTGCTCCCTGAAAGACGAAAATCTCCCTATATCACCGATACCTGCGTGCCACCGGCAGGCTGTCTGCCGGGGCCGGCTGTCGGGTTTCTGCGTTGTTCTGCCGTAATGGCCGTTTGCATGGATTTATTGCCATATTCGTTTATAATCGCGCGCCTGTATTTGAACCTAACTGCGTGTTATCGGGAGTATTTTAAGCGGTACCGGTATGCTGGCGGTACTGCCTGTCCGGGATTGTGGTCGCACGACGCGCGTCAATTAATGACTTTACTAAACTTAACCATATGAGTAGCGGGAAAATGACTGATTTAGCCACGTACAGAAATATCGGTATCTTTGCGCACGTCGATGCCGGCAAGACGACGACCACGGAACGTATCCTGAAACTGACCGGCAAGATCCACAAGACCGGTGAAGTGCATGATGGTGAGGCCACCACCGATTTCATGGAGCAGGAGCAGGAACGCGGCATCACTATCCAGTCGGCCGCCACCAGCTGTGAGTGGGACGGTCACCGCCTCAATATTATCGACACTCCCGGACATGTTGACTTCACCATCGAAGTATACCGTTCCCTGAAGGTACTCGACGGTGGCGTTGGTGTGTTCTGTGGCTCCGGTGGTGTTGAACCGCAGTCCGAGACCAACTGGCGCTACGCCAATGAGTCCGGGGTCGCCCGCATAATTTTCGTCAACAAGCTGGACCGCATCGGCGCCGACTTCTACCGTGTCGTGAAACAGGTCAAGGACGTGCTCGATGCCACACCGCTGGTCATGGTGCTGCCGATCGGTATCGAGGATGATTTCAAGGGTGTTGTCGACCTGTTGACCCGCAAGGCCTGGGTCTGGGACGATTCCGGCGATCCGGCCGCCTATGAATTACAGGATCCGCCGGCTGACATGGCCGATGCGATCGAGGAATGGCGTGAGAAGCTGATCGAGACCACGGTCGAACAGGACGATGACCTGCTGGAGCAATACCTGGAAGGCAACGAACTGTCCATCGACGACATCAAGCGTTGTATTCGCAAGGGCACCATTGCGCTGGATTTCTTCCCGACCTATTGTGGTTCCGCCTTCAAGAACAAGGGCATCCAGCCGGTGCTGGGCGCCACCGTGGACTTCCTGCCCAACCCGACCGAAGTCAAGCCGCAGCCGGAAGTCGATATGGAAGGCAACGAAACCGGTGAGCTGGCCATTGTTGATCCCGACCGGCCGTTGCGCGCGCTGGCGTTCAAGATCATGGATGACCGTTTCGGTGCGCTGACCTTTATCCGCATCTACTCGGGCCGGCTGGAGAAGGGTATGACGGTGCTGAATACCTTTACCGGCAAGACCGAGCGTATCGGCCGTATCGTCGAGATGCACGCCGACTCACGCGAAGAACTGGACGGCGCCCAGGCCGGTGACATTGTTGCCGTCATCGGTATGAAGAATGTGCAGACCGGTCACACACTGTGTGACCCGAAACAACCGGCCACGCTGGAGCCGATGGTATTCCCGGATCCGGTGATTTCCATTGCCGTATCACCCAGGGACAAGGCCGCAGCAGAAAAGCTGGGCATTGCCATCGGCAAGATGATCAAGGAGGACCCGTCGTTCCGCATGGAGACCGATCAGGACAGTGGCGAGACCATCCTCAAGGGCATGGGCGAACTGCACCTGGATATCAAGATCGACATCCTGCGCCGTACCCATGGCATCGATGTCGAGGTCGGCAAGCCGCAGGTGGCCTACCGCGAAACGATCACCCGGCACATTGACGACAGCTACACTCACAAGAAACAGACCGGCGGTTCCGGTCAGTTCGCCAAGATCGACTATGCCATCGAGCCCGGTGAACCTGGCAGTGGTTTCGAATTCGAGTCCAAGGTTACCGGTGGTACCGTGCCGCGCGAGTTCTGGCCGGCGGTTGAAAAGGGCTTCAGGAAAAGTATGGAGAAGGGTGTGCTGGCCGGTTACCCCTGCCTTGATTTCAAGGTGACCCTGCTTGACGGTGGTTACCACCCGGTAGACTCGTCTGCGGTGGCCTACGAACTTGCCGCAGCTGCGGCCTACCGCCAGTCGATGCCAAAGGCTGGCCCGCAGATGATGGAACCCATCATGCGCGTCGACGTGTATACGCCGGAAGAACATGTTGGTGATGTCATCGGCGATCTGAATCGCCGCCGTGGCATGATCAAGTCACAGGAGGCCGGTGCCACCAATGTGCACATCAAGGCCGAGTGCCCGCTCAGTGAGATGTTCGGTTACATCGGTGACCTGCGTACCATGACCTCCGGTCGTGGCCAGTTCTCGATGGAATTCCTGCACTACATGCCCTGTCCAAAGAACGTGGCGGACGAGGTTATCAAGGAAGCGAAGGAACGCGAGGCTCAGAAGTAGCACGACATTGCCTGCATTTATATCGGGTAGTCGTAACTGATGGCAATGATGTTATAGAACACCTTGCCATCCGGCAGGCGCACCTCGACATCTTCATGCAGGGTTTTCTTTAATAGTGCCCGGGCGACCGGCGAGTCCATGCTGATCCAGCCCTTGTCGGGGTTGAATTCATCGGCACCAACAATGCGATAGCTGACGGTTGTGCCGTCCTCGTCCTCAAGTGTGACCGTGGCGCCAAAAAAGACCCGTTCACGGTCGGCAGGCGGCTCGTCGATGACCTTCAGACCGGGCAGGCGTTTTTGCAGGTAGCGGATACGCCGGTCGATACCGGCAAGTTCTTTTTTACGATAGATGTATTCGGCATTCTCCGACCTGTCACCTTCCGCAGCGGCTGCGGACAGGGCCGCCGTGACCTCGCGACGACGGCCCCACAGATCCTTGAGTTCCGTCTGCAGGGCAAGATAGCCCGTGCGGGTAATATAGGGTGAGGATTTCGGTGCCGGTGGACGGTAGCGTCCCATAAGATTGCTCAGTGGTGCTTTACGGCAAGCCAGGTGCCCAGCATCGCCAGCAGCGAGCCGCTGAAGGCAAGGAAAGAGTCCTTCTGCGCATCCCAGATGTCGCCCTGGGTGCCGAGGTAGGCCATGCCGAGTTCCGGGTCGACCAGCATGGCGACGATGCCTTCCATGACTTCGTAAAAACCACTGAAGGCCAGCACCATGGCTACGGTCATGAAGTATGACCAGCTGCTGACGACACCGGCCGCACGCATCAGCAGTTCGCGGAACGGATAGGCAATCAGCAGGCCGAAACTGAAATGCACAATGCGGTCGTAGTGATTGCGTGTCAGGTCAAGGGTGTCCTGCAGCCAGAAGCCGAACGGTACCTCGGCATAGGTGTAGTGGGCGCCGACAAGGTGCAGGCTCATGAAGATGCTGAACAGCACATACGATGTGTTGGCGAAGGCGAAGCGCCGGTACGTCACCACCAGCAGCGTGCCGTAGAAAAATACCAGCAGGTTCTCCAGCAGCCAGTCGCGCCGGTTGAAGGGGTCGATGGCCGTGATGATCCACAGCACCAGCAGCCACACGAGCAGTCCCTGCAGCAGGCGGTTGTGGCGAAAATTTGGCTGGTCACATTCCATGCAGGCGGAATTATAGCCAGATCAGGCAGCTTGCTGCATTGGTGATTACTACGGACAAAAAACGGTAGCCAGGCACGGCCGCCATGCGCATAATATCCCGCTTTTTCCGGGGCAAACTTATGTGGTTCAGAAACCTTCAACTGTATCGACTCGGGCAAGCCTTTGATCTGTCAGCGGAAGCCCTGCATGACCGGCTGCAGGCGCAGGCCTTCCAGGGCTGCAGCCGCATGGATATGGCCGCCTCCGGCTGGGTACCGCCGCTCGGGCGTCACAGCGAGCTGCTGGTACACGCTGCCGATGCCTGCATCATGATCTGCCTGCGCAAGGGCGAGAAGATCATGCCCGCCAGTGTCGTGAACCAGTTGCTGGATGACCGGGTGGCGGAAATCGAGGTGGCAGAGGCCCGTGAGGTCTACCGCCGCGAGCGCCGTCGCCTGAAAGACGAAATCATCGTTGATCTGTTGCCACGGGCCCTGACCCGGCATACCGACCTGTTTGCCTATATCGACACCCGCAACGACCTGATCGTGGTGGACACGCCGACGGCCTCGAAGGCGGAAGACCTGCTCAGCCAGCTGCGTACTACCCTTGGCAGCTTCAAGGCGACGCCGCTGGATGTGAACGAGTCGGCGACCGGTGCCATGACTCGCTGGCTGAACGGGGCGCCATTGCCCGCGGGCTTCGAGCTGGGTGATAACTGTGAACTGAAACACCCGGACCCGGCCGGTGGCCAGGTAACCGTCAAGGGCCAGGAGCTGACGGCCGGCGAGGTGCGCAATCATGTCAATCACGGCAAGTATGCCGTCAAGCTGGCCTTGACCTGGAAAGAGCGCCTGTCATTTGTGCTGCAGGACGACCTGTCCATCAAGCGGCTGAAATTTGAAGACGTAATCCATGAAGCGGAAGGGGACACCGGCGCGGATGATTTTGCCAGCCATTTTGACCTCGATTTTTCGTTAATGACGCTGGAACTGGCGGCGTTTTTGCCGCAGTTGCTGGAGTCACTGGGTGGCGAGGCGTTGCCGGAGGCAGCGTGAGTCTTTTTAATTCCGGGTAATTCCGGGGACAGTATACTAATTTAGAATTCCGGATTGATCGACGCGGGCACCAATCGCGAATAAATTCGCTCCTGCATTGGTTTGTAAATATTACGCAGTCGCACGCGCGGCGCGTTTGCGTTCATGCTCCTGCAGGTGTTTCTTGCGCAGCCGAATGTGGTTGGGTGTCACTTCCACCAGTTCATCATCATCGATGAACTCCAGCGCCTGTTCCAGGCTCATGCGGATCGGCGGGGACAACAGGATGTTTTCGTCCGTACCGGCCGCGCGGATATTGGTGAGCTGTTTCGCCTTTAACGGGTTGACCACGAGGTCGTTGCCGCGAGAATGGATGCCGATGATCGCGCCCCCGTAGACTTCCTCGCCGTGACCGATGAACAACCGGCCACGCTCCTGCAGGTTGAACAATGCGTAACCGAGCGCCTTGCCGGTTCCCTTGGATACCAGTACCCCATTGATGCGTTGACCGTATTCTCCGGGCTTCATCGGTGCGTAATGCGAAAATACGCTGTAGAGCAGGCCGGTGCCCTGCGTGGCTGTCAGGAACTCGGTGCGAAAACCGATCAACCCGCGGGCCGGCATGATGTAGTCGAGCCGTACGCGACCCTTGCCGTCCGGCATCATACCGGTCAGTTCAGCACCGCGTTCGCCGAGTTTTTCCATGACGCTGCCCTGGTGGGTTTCCTCGACATCGAGCGTGACCTGTTCGAAGGGTTCCTGCTGGATGCCATCGATCTCGCGGATGATGACTTCCGGGCGTGACACGCCAAGCTCGTAGCCTTCGCGGCGCATGGTCTCGATGAGTACGGCCAGGTGCAGTTCACCGCGCCCGGCAACGCGGAACTTGTCCGGATCATCGGTCGGCTCAACGCGCAGGGCGACGTTGTGGATCAGTTCGCGGTCGAGGCGTTCCTGGATGTTGCGCGAGGTGACATATTTCCCGTCCTTGCCGGCAAAGGGCGAGTTATTGACCTGGAAGGTCATGCTGACGGTGGGTTCATCAACCATCAGTGCCGGCAGTGCCTCGATATTGGCCGGGTCACACAGGGTGTCAGAGATATTCAGTCCGTCAATACCGGTAAAGGCGACAATATCACCGGCCTGTGCCTCCGGTACCTCGGTGCGTTCCAGTCCGAGGAAGCCCAGCACCTGGCCGATGCGGGCATTGCGCTGTTTGCCGTCACGGTCGACCAGTGTCACCGGCATGCCGGTTTTCATTGTGCCGCGATTGATTCGGCCAACGCCGATCACACCAACATAGCTGCTGTAGTCCAGCGAGGAGACCTGCAACTGGAACGGTCCCTCGGTCTTGACCTTTGGTGGTTCGACATGTTCGACAATGGCCTCGAACAGCGCCGTCATGTCTCTACCGGGCTGATCGGCTTCCTTGCCGGCGTAGCCCTGCAAGGCGGAAGCGTAGACGACCGGAAAGTCGAGTTGCTCGTCAGTGGCGCCAAGACGGTCGAACAGGTCAAAGGTCTGGTCGAGTACCCAGTCCGGGCGTGAACCGGGCCGGTCGATCTTGTTGATGACGACGATGGGTTTCAGGCCCAGTGCAAAGGCCTTCCGGGTAACAAAGCGGGTTTGCGGCATCGGGCCTTCGACGGCATCGACCAGCAGCAGTACCGAGTCGACCATGGACAGTACGCGCTCCACCTCGCCGCCGAAGTCAGCGTGACCGGGTGTATCGACGATATTGATGCGGTAATCACCCCAGCGAATGGCGGTGTTCTTTGACAGGATGGTGATACCGCGCTCGCGTTCCAGCTCATTCGAGTCCATGGCGCGTTCCGGCACGACGGCACGCTCGTCGAGCGTCTGTGACTGCTTCAACAGCTGATCGACGAGGGTGGTCTTGCCGTGATCGACGTGCGCGATAATGGCGATGTTTCGCAGCTTACTGATCATGATGACATTAGGTCCGCAGTTGCGGCTCAGGGCCGCAAAAGGCGGGTATTATACAGATAACGCGGATCGAACAGCGGCTTTCATGCAGGCAGGCAATACCATGGTGAGTGACGCGCAGATAACTGATTTCAGGCAATTACTGCTGGCCAGTCAGCAGGCACTGCTGGACCTGCAGGCGACCGGTGAGGATGCCGCCGGTGTGGTCGAGCTGGACCAGAGCAGTGTGGGCCGGCTGTCACGCATGGATGCCCTGCAGGAACAGGCCATGTCACAGGAGCGTCTGCGGCGTCGGCAGCTGGAACTGCAACAGATTGCGGCTGCATTGCAGCGTATCGAAGCGGGTAATTACGGTTATTGTACCAGTTGTGGCGAGGACATTGCCTTGCCACGCCTGCAGCATGATCCGTCGATACCCCTGTGTATCGACTGTGCCAGTGCGCGTGAACAATGCTGATATCAACAAAAGAGATATTGATGCCTGACACAGGAGTGCCGGATTCAGTACTCTCTTAACTTGAAAGACCGATATTATTGCCACGGAATCCACGGAAAAACACAGAAGAATAAATACCTTAAAAGACATTTTTCCGTGTCCTTTCGTGGATTTCGTGGCTATTTAATAAAAAACTGGCACTCAGCCGTGTTGATTCTGTATCCGTTGTTATTCGCTTGGAAGGGTCTGGAACTCCCTTGTAACTTTCACACTGGAGTGTGTTCTGAAAAAGGGAAGCGTAGAATTCCCGGCCTCATATCTGGTATCAGCGTAATTTCCCGGAAAAAACCATGCCATTACTCAGGCTTGACAAGGTATCACTCGCATTCGGGCACCGGGCCTTGCTGGATCACGTCGACCTGGAGCTGGAGCGTGGCGAACGTGTCTGCCTGGTTGGTCGAAACGGCGAGGGTAAATCCTCGTTGCTGCGCGTCATCTGTGGAGAGCTCATGCCGGATGATGGCGAACTTCGGGTGCGTCCGGGCATGCGCGTGGCCTATCTCGCCCAGGAGGTGACGCTGGACTGCGATGAATCTGTGTTCGACTTGGTTGCCGGTGGACTGTCGGAGATGGGGCAGCTGTTGTCCGATTACCATCATGCAGTCAATCAGCTTGAACATTCGCAGGACGAGGCTGATATCCGGCGACTGGCGGAGCTGCAGCATGAACTGGAAGCTGCCGGTGGCTGGCTGCTGGAGCAGCGCGTTGAAACGGTCCTGTCACGCCTGAAGCTGGATGGTGATGCCGTTTTCCACGAACTGTCCGGTGGCTGGCGACGACGTGTCATGCTGGCCAGGGCGCTGGTGTGCGAACCGGATGTGCTGTTGCTGGATGAGCCGACCAACCATCTCGACATCGAGGCTATCACCTGGCTGGAAGAATTCATGGCCGATTACCACGGCGCATTGCTGATTATCAGTCATGATCGTGCCCTTGTACGGCGGCTGGCGACCCGCATTATCGAGCTGGACCGTGGCCAGCTGACCTCATGGCCCGGCAATTATGATGAATTCGTGCGTCGCAAGGCCGCCACGCTGGCAGTCGAGGCGGAACACAATGCGCTGTTCGAAAAAAAACTTGCCCGGGAGGAGGCGTGGATCCGCCAGGGCATCAAGGCACGGCGAACGCGTAACGAGGGCCGGGTGCGTGCATTACAGACCCTGCGGGAACAACGTCGCCTGCGCCGTGATCGCAGCGGCAAGGTCGACCTGCGCCTGCAGGACAGTGAACTGTCCGGCAAACTGGTATTCGAGGCCGACGACATCAGCTTTTCATATGACGCGATACCTGTTGTGCAGCATTTCTCCGCGACCATACTGCGCGGTGACCGGGTCGGTATCGTCGGTCCGAACGGTTCCGGCAAATCGACATTAATAAAACTGTTGCTGGGCGAGTTGTCACCGGACAGCGGCCGCATACGTCGCGGTACCCGCCAGCAGGTGGCCTATTTTGATCAGCAGCGGGCCCGGCTCGACCCCGATGCGGCCGTCATGGACAGCGTTGCGGAAGGCAGTTCACGGGTCACCATTAATGGCAGGTCGCGGCATGTTGCCGGTTATTTGCGTGATTTCCTGTTTCCGCCGGAGCGTCTGCAGTCACCCGTGAGTACCTTGTCCGGTGGCGAGCGCAACCGCCTGCTGCTGGCACGCCTGTTTGCGAAACCGGCCAACCTGCTGGTACTGGACGAGCCCACCAACGACCTCGATGTCGAGACGCTGGAACTGCTGGAAGAGTTGTTGATGGATTTCGACGGCACCCTGTTACTGGTCAGTCATGACCGTGCGTTTCTCGATAACGTCGTGACCAGCACGCTGGTGTTCGAGGAGGCAGGCCATATCGGTGAATATGTCGGTGGTTACAGTGACTGGTTACGGCAACGCCAGGCAACGCCAGGCACCGACAGGCAACAGTGCAGGCAAGAAAAAAAATTCGTATCGGCAGGAAAGCCGGATATCGCCGCAGCAGATCTGGTGGGTGCTAAACCGAAGAAGCTGTCCTACAAGAACCAGCGTGAGCTGGATACGCTGCCGGCAAAGATTGAATCGCTGGAAAGTGAACAGGCAGAGCTGGAGCAAACAACCAGTAACCCCGGTTTTTACCGGCAGGACCAGGCAACGATCGGCGCGATGCTGGCACGCCTCGAAGCCGTGACGGCCGAGCTGGAAGTGTGTTACGCGCGCTGGGAAGAGCTGGAGGCCTGACAGTTACCGAGAGTGCTCATAGGAAAAAGAAACCGAAAGGCACCAGGAAATAATCTTTATTGCCACGGAATCCACGGAAGAACACGGAATAAAGACAAGGGCTCTTCCCCTGATCGGGTGGGTTGCACCGGTGCATGTCGACCCACCCGATCAGGGGAAGAGCCAAGACAAGAATATAACTACCAGTAGCAGGGCGCGCCGTGCGCACTATGAATTCTGGTTTTACAGGAATTATTTTTCCGTGTTCTTCCGTGGATTTCGTGGCCATTTTTTTGCTACCCATCGCGGCTGAAGCCGCTCCTGCGGGGAGTAGAATCCGGTTTAATGCAGGGGAGTCAGGCTTTATCCATGGCCTTTTAATTTGTATTTGTTTCCCCCCAAGCCTCTGCGGTAATACAGGTGCTCAGGCCCTCGACATGAAATCGCCAGTCGCAGTGTTGACCTTGATGACCTCGCCTGGTGTCAGGTACTCGGGGACTTGCACGACGAGGCCGGTGCTGAGCGTGGCGGGCTTGGTGCGGGCCGAGGAGGAGGCTGCTTTCATGCCGGGTGCGGTCTCGGTGATTTCAAGATTGACGGTCGCCGGCAGTTCGATGCCAAGAATGGCGCCATCGGCGACCATGGCGAGGATGCCGTCAAGGTTCTCATGCAGGTACCGCAATTCCTCTTCCAGCAGGTCGTCGGCAAGTGTGTGCTGTTCAAATGACTCCTTGTCCATGAAGGTGCAGCCGTCACCGTCGCGATAGAGGAACTGCACAGCCCGCCGGCCGAAATCGACGGTATTGATATTCTCATCACCCTTGAAACGGGCCTCGAATTTCTGTTTGCCGGTGATGTCGTGGCCACGCACCTTGTAGAGGGTACTGCCGCTGCGTGATGACGGGCTTTGTACATCCAGTTGCTTGATGAGGATCTTGCGGCCGTCGAGATCGAGTACCAGACCGCGCTTGAGTTCGCTTGCTTTCATATGTAAGGATCGGCTTCAGCCACGATTTTGTCTGTTGATATCGCCTTCCATCGCGAATGAATTCGCTCCTACGGTTATGCAGTAGGAGCGGCTTCAGCCGCGATTGCATTTGTTGGTATCAGTCGTGCTGATGACCGTCCGGCCCGTGTACGTGACCGTGTTCGATTTCCTCGTTGCTCGCATCGCGGACTTCCATGATCCTGACATCGAAGTTCAGGTGTATGCCAGCCAGCGGGTGATTGCCATCGACAGTAATGCCGTCGTCTTCAACCGCGGTGATGGTAACCACCATGGTCTGGCCCTCCGGACTCTGGGCATGAAACTGCATACCGGCTTCGAGCTCCTGTTCGGGCGGGAACATGTCACGTGGCACTTTCTGCAATTTTTCGTCGTCACGCACACCGTAGGCTTCTTCCGGAGCAACGGAAACAGACAGCTCCTCGCCGGCCGTCTTGCCGGTCAGGGCATTCTCGAGCCCCGGAATAATATTGCTGGCGCCATGCAGGTAGCAGAAACTGCCGTCATCGGACTTGTCGATAATATTTTCGTCATTGTCTTTCAGGGTGTAGACCAGTGTGACTACACGGTTGTTTTCGATTTGCATATTGAGGCTCCCGCCATGGTTCGGCATCTATGAAAGGAAAAAACTGGCGGCAAATACTAACATATCGACTGCAGGCCGGGCGCCGGCCTTCACCGGCAGGTGAGTTGTCGGCTAACATGGGACGATGGACTGGCAGGTTTACATCATCCGCTGCAGCGATGGCTCGCTGTATACCGGCATTACCAATGATATTGAACGGCGGCTGTCACAGCATGGCGGCAAACTGGGGGCAAAGTATTTCCGTGGCCGAAAACCCGAGGCGCTGGTTTATCTGGAGACCGGGCACAGCCGCAGTTCGGCAAGCCGGCGCGAGGCGGAGATCAAGCAACTCAAGCGTGTCGACAAGATCGTGCTGCTCCAGTCGGCCGCCATTGACCTGTAGCAGTTTATTGGATGTTTATGTAACTATTTGAAAAATACTTCCTTTATTCTGTGGTCTACACTTATATGAAATACGGTAAGTGGCTAGAGCACCAGGCCTATGGGTGATCACACCGGTTTTATGCGGTTTCAGCGGCAGGACGCGCACAAGCAGCGTGCCCGCCAGCGTATCCGGCACTGGCATGAGTATGAGCAGATCATGCCGGCCGGCCAGACATCGAGGCAGGCACGACGCTGCATGGACTGTGGCACACCGGACTGCCACGCCTACTGTCCGGTATATAACCTGATCCCGGACTGGAATGAACTGGTTGGCGAAGATGACTGGCACAGTGCCTATGCACAGCTGGCATCCACCAATAACTTTCCCGAGTTCACCGGGCGATTGTGTCCGGCACCGTGTGAGGATGCCTGCACGCTGAGACTCACCGGTTCACCCGTCACGATACGTTGCATTGAGCTGGCCGTGATTGAACACGCGTGGCAGCGTGGCTGGATACAGCCGCAACGCAGCAGCAAGCGCCTGTTCAAACGGGTGGCAGTGATCGGTTCCGGCCCGGCGGGGCTTGCCTGTGCGCAGCAACTGGCACGTGTCGGTTATCGCGTGACGGTTTACGAAAAGTCGGACCGGCCAGGTGGGTTATTGCGATACGGCATCCCTGATTTCCGGCTGGAGAAGGGCATACTGGACCGTCGTATTGCACAACTCGAGGCCGAGGGTGTGATATTCCGCAGCGGCGCCCATGCCGGTGTCAATCTTGATATTGACGAGTTACGTCGCACGGCACATGCCGTAGTGCTGGCCTGCGGTTCGGAACAACCGCGGCAGCTGCCCGTACCGGGTTATGCGCTGGATGGTATTCATTACGCAATGGATTACCTGGTGCAGCAGAATCGTCGGCTGGCCGCGGTTGCAGCAGACGGTGACCGTGTGATTACGGCATTTGAAAAAGATGTTGCCGTCATTGGTGGTGGTGATACCGGCAGTGACTGTGTCGGTACTGCCATCCGCCAGGGTGCCCGGTGTGTCTATCAGGTCCAGTACCACGATCGGCCACCGGAGCATGCCGATGTGCTGGACTACTGGCCCGAGCATGTGCCCGAGTGGCATGCAGACGATCACGATGAAGAAGGCTGCAAGCACATCTGGGGCTACGACACCATTGCATTTGAAGGGCTGGACCATGTCAGCGGGCTGTCATTGCAGCGCTTGCAGTGGCTGCGCCAGAGTGATGGCAACTGGAAAAAGCAGCCAATGGTGAATGATGTTCGCCATTTGCCCGTGCAGCTGGTGCTGTTGGCCATGGGCTATGTACATACCCGGCATGCCGGGCTGGTCGAACAGCTGGCCGTGGATCTGGATGGCTGTGGCAATGTGGCAGCATCGGCCGATGAGTATGCGACCAGCGCGCCTGATGTTTTCAGTTGCGGTGACATGCGACGCGGGCAGTCACTGATTGTCTGGGCGATACGCGAAGGCCGGCAATGTGCACGCGCAGTGGATGTACACCTGTCGGGAGACAGTGATCTGCCGCGGGTATGAAAGCCCGCATTTCTCACCACGATGACGAGCCCTCGCTTGATCTTTGAATCCACAAGGCATTTTCTTCAGTCGGAAATACACATGGTTATTCCACTTCTTCAGAAAATGCCTTGTGGATCCAAATCTCTGCGCGATCATCTCGCCCCGCGGTGAGAAGTGCGGGCTAACCCGCATTTTCTGTCGTGCAAAAAAGAACCCCGCGGCATGCCGCGGGGTTCCGGGTACTGCTTGGTTGATGTCCTGTTTATGCAGGAGTGACGTTGGCAGCCTGCAGACCCTTCGGACCTTCCTGGATATCAAAATTGACAGTCTGGCCTTCAGCCAGTGTCTTGAATCCGTCACCCTGGATTGCAGAGAAATGCACGAAGACGTCATCGCCGCCATCAGCCGGCGCAATAAAACCGAAGCCCTTGGACTCGTTAAACCATTTGACAGTGCCTGTAGCCATGTAAATAACCTCTAATAAATTAATAAACAAATATTGAATTGCAATTCATCAAAGGTCTTTACAGCAGATGCAACAGGGAACTACCAAATAACCTTTAAACGTAATGTGCAACGAAGGCGATTCTAACCGAGTGCGGGGGCAAACAACAACACCCAATATTCACAAGCATTTTGCGTGCCGGTTACTGCTGCAACCGGCATCAGGGAAGCTGGATTTTCCCGCCACCGGGCAAGCCGCCACCGGCTTCCGGGATGACAATCGAGGAGGCCGCCTCGCGCTGCAGTTCCTTCAGCTTTGCCATGGTATCGTCAACGGCCCGTTTTGCCGCGTCGGGAAATTTTCCAACGGCCTCGCCCAGCGATCCCGCCTCTATTTCAAAGGCAACCGGCAGTGAACCGGCCGGTGTCATGATCTGGATCTGGCCCGAGTAAATTACGGCACGGCTGCTGTCTGTCGTGCCGTCACTGTTGACTGGAGTGAGGCTGCGTATGGTGCCCATGCGCTGGTCGGTAATCACTTCCTCGCGGTACAGGCTATTCGGGTCCATGGTCGGTTCCATGGCGCTTTCTTCAATACTCATGTCTCGGCTTTCCTGTAATGTTCCGGTATGAGTGCTAGTGCTCTATCCATGTGATAATTGCTGAATCTGTAATTATCACATGGATAGAGCACTAGGGTATATAAGTGTCAGCTTATTGCAACTATCATCGGCCGTTCAGCTAAAATAGGGCGTATGAGGTATTTTTCCGCAGGTTCTGCCGGTATGTCGCAACGCACCGATTTCCTGAAAGACCTGATGCTGGCCAACGATCCTGGTTTGGTCGTGACTGTACAGGCCGAGGCCGTCAAGGGTAATCCACATGCCCAATATGCACTTGGACTGATTTATGCAGAGGGCAGGGGTGTAAGACAAAATCCGGTCGAGGCCTATGCGTGGCTGACGGTCGCCGTGTTGCAGGGCGACAACGATGCGGAATTACTGCGCAACCATGTTGCCATTGATATGACGGATGATGAGTTTGACGAAGGCAAACGCTGCGCCGCGCGCTACCAGGAAGAGCTCAACTCGACAATGAATCAATTGTCTTTCAACTAACCGCAGGTTCCGTTATGAAAAGTCTGTTACTGGTGGCGCATGGCAGCCGCCGGACTGAATCGAATGATGAAGTGCGCCAGCTTGCGCGCGACCTGGAAGCAAAGGTGGATGGTGAATACGGCCAGGTCGCCTGCGCCTTCCTGGAACTGGCGGAGCCATCTATACCGGATGGCCTGCGGGCGATGATCCGCGCCGGCGCATACGAAGTGATTGTGTTGCCGTATTTCCTGTCGGCCGGGCGACACGTGGCAACCGACATTCCTGCCGAGGTGAATATTATTCGCGCTGAAAGCCCGGGGGTGGAGATTACCCTGGCGCCTTATCTTGGTGCGTCATCGGGTGTGGTTGATCTGTTGCTGGGACTGGCGGAAGAAACACCGGCGCCCTGCAGTTAGCCCGCATTTCTCACCACGATGACGAGCCCTCGCTTGATCTTTGAATCCACAGCAGATTTTCTTCAGTCGGAAATACAGTCCGTATTCCGCTCCTTCAGAAAATCCGCTGTGAATCCAAATCTCTGCGCGATCATCTCGCCCCGTGGTGAGAAGTGCGGGCTAGCCCAAAATACACCAACAGGTAGGCGTCCATGAGTGATCACCGTTTTCAGTTGCGACTGTCCTGCCAGTATCAGGACCCCGACAATTCCATTGCCGGGCTGGAGGTCGAAGTGTTGACCGCGGATGGCTGGCAGGTGCTGGACCTGAACACCGGCTCGCCGGGATTCCTGCTGTTTGTCTATACCGTGTTCCACTGCCAGCACACCTATATGCGGGTCAATTGTGCCGAGCGTGGCCTGTCGCTGGCATCGGCCAGTGGTACGATCGAGGTGGTGGCATCAACGGAATGGGTCGTGCAGACATTACACATCGATTTTACCGGCCGTCTGAAGTCCGGCGAACCGTCGGCAACGGATATCGATGATATCGTCGAGCGCATGCAGCACTGCCCGGTCTCGATGAATCTTAAACCGGTGGCCAACAGCCGTACCAGCCTGACCCTGGACTAGCCCGCATTTCTCACCACGATGACGAGCCCTCGCTTGATCTTTGAATCCACACCGGATTTTCTTCAGGTCGCTCCCGGCATCCTGCCTCCCGCGACACTTGTACTTCCCTGTACATCGTCGGAAATACAGTCTGTATTCCGCTCCTTCAGGAAATCCGCTGTGACAAATCCGTCAGGAACGGATTTGGACCGCGTAGCGGCCCCGCAGGGGGAAAATACAGGGAGGTATTTCATCCATCCAAATCTCTGCGCGATCATCTCGCCACGCGGTGAGAAGTGCGGGCTAGTAACTGCAGCAGACTGTCTACTCCTGCAGCTGCAGATATTTTCGCTGCAACTGTTCTGCCCGTGGCAGTTTATAGTCAAACTCGTAGCAGGATGATTCCCAGTGGCCGTACATCGGGTTGGGTAACATGATCCATTCACGCCCCCAGCGATCAGCATGACTCCGGGCAAGATCGCGGCGCCGGGACGGGTCAGTTCTGGAACCATCAAGAAAATCCTGCAGATTATCGCCAACCAGTAGCAGGATTCGATAATTTCTGGCAATCATCATCCGGTACTCTGCCTTGCTGGTGCCAGCATTCAATAACAGCCGGGACTCGTCCGGGAAAGGGAGCTGCAGTGCACGCAAATTTCTTGTCGTGCAGTCACGCAGGTGTTCCCGGCGCGCGCTGTAATAGAATACCGTGACATTCCGGTCAGCCGCATAGTCAAGAAATTCCTTTGCACCCGGGATGGCCGGTGCATCGACTTCCCGGCACCAGTCGGAAAAACTCGTGCGTGAATATTTACCCAGTCGCCGGATTATTCGTACTTCGTAGCTGGTGTTATCCAGGATCGTCTCATCCAGGTCCAGCACGATGGCAGGTGGCAGGCCGGCATAGTCACCGGTCTGTTCCAGGGCGGCGCTCCAGTGTGGATCAGCCAGTGCCTGGTCGAGATTATCGCGTGCCACACGATACAGTTGCCGGGTAACCGCCTGGTACTCAGCCGATGACTGTGCCCACAAGGTCGCATTCAACATCTCGTGCGTATCACCCCGTTCCGCTTGCTGCACGCAGCCGAACAGGGCAGTAAATACCGCAGCTAAAAGGAGATGACAATATCGGCTGACTCGATTGACCAAGCTACTCTCTTGGTGGCGCATTGTTACCAAGGGGTTCATAAACAAGCAGACAAACTCTTCCAGGATACGCCGTAAATACATCCATGCAGGCTCAAGGACGGCGTCCATGCCGCCAATGGTCCTGGAGCAGTTTGTCTGCTTACTTTCGTGTAGATTAGTAAATGCACAGCAGTAAACCCGCTGCAGGTTAGCATACTCGTGACAGGAAGGGACTAGCCAGGAAGGGTGTTTGCCTGGCGGGACTTACAGGGAATCAGTGGCTGGCACTGGCCAGTTTACGGGGTACCATGAACTCGTGAATCGGTTTGATCAGGCGGCTCAGCCATGCCCCGCCACTCTGGTTCTCTGCCAGGGCGACGACAATGTATTTGTGGCCTTCGGCCTCGATGAGTGCGCTGTCGGCATGCCACCGGCTCCAGCTCCCTGATTTGCGAAAGATCCTGGTATCGGGATAGTCGGCGAGGCCCTTGACGAACTTGTGCTTGATGCCGGGATTGCCCAGCATGGTCTTCATCTCGCGGGTCAGCCCGGGGTCAACCAGTTGTCCGGTTTCCAGCAGGTAGTAAAAGCGTGCTGCCTGCATGCTGGTCGCACCGTGTGACAGGTTATGCAAGGGGTCACGCCGGTAGGCCGCTGACTTGCCGTATTCCTTGCCAACCCAGAGCCCGCCGTTGACCTGCGGATC
The DNA here is from genome assembly GCA_039714155.1 of Pseudomonadota bacterium. Lineage (GTDB taxonomy): Bacteria > Pseudomonadota > Gammaproteobacteria > UBA9214 > UBA9214 > SZUA-186. Next base: position 18,965 of record JBDLJX010000006.1, read on the forward strand.
ATAGAGGCGATAGGTATTGGATTGCAGGATCTCCAGCAAGCGATCCTTGCCGACCTTGTTCAGCATGCGGGTTGCATCCGCATTGGATGAATTCCTGATCATGCGGGTCAGTGAGGAACGGGTATCCTTGTCCAGGTCCATGTGGCCTTGCTCGATTTCCACGAAGGCACCCAGCAGGATGGCAATCTTGGGAAGACTTGCAGCGTAGAGCATCTCATCGCCATTCACCGATGCTTCGCGCGGCTCTTCCGGGTCGGTAATATCGACCAGCGTGACGCTGAGTTGCTTGTTCCTGACGGCTACGTCGAGACCCAGGTCGGCCAGGGTCTGGTCCAGTTGCCGCTGCAAGCCGGGATCATGGCTTTCCCACAGGGTGGGGAAGCCGTCCAGCCCGTCGGCGATCGACACTGTCGATGCGGCCAGCGTCAGCAGGCCAAAAAGAAATGCACGTAAGACACACATATAACTTACAATTATAACACCAAATCCGCACATATCAAAATATAAGTCTATACTAATATTATGGCGACGGTGAACCAGCCCGGCGGGAATGTCGCTCATTCCCTGAAAACACGTTCTATCCTGTTGTTTTTCAACTTCTTTCTGATAATACTTGCCTATTACCAGGTCAAGTCAGCAAGTCGCTCCCTGCTGATCGAATATTGGGGCTCCAGCAGCTTTCCCTGGGTATGGATCGCTTCCGCGCTGGTGCTCGGGGGTTTTATCGGTTTCTACTACCGGTTGGTTGAGCGTTACAGCCGGCTATCGGTCGTGCTGGGTTCAATACTGGTCTTCATCACGCTGCTGGCCGGTTTCCGTGCGGCGCTCGGCTGGTACGGGGCCGCGGCCTCTATCACCTTCTATATTTTCGTCGACATCTTCAGCGTTATCCTGGTCGAGCAGTTCTGGAGTTTGGCCAACACCATCACCGAGACCGGGGCCGGTCGCAAGTCCTACTGGTTCGTCGGCACGGGTGGCCTGCTGGGTGGCGTTCTGGGAGGGGTAACGTCGACCGCGCTGCTGGTTTTCACGCCCATGCAGACGCCCGATCTGCTGCTGTCGTGTGCGGCCATCCTGGTGCTGACCTTTACCCTCAACCTGGTGATCGGCCGCATGGGCCTGTACCGGGAAGTCGTCAGCAAGGGGCCCCCGGTTGTGGCCAGGGGCGGCTGGCGCATGCTGGCAGGTAACCGTTACCTGATCCTGATTGCGCTTGCACTGTTGTGTTCGCAGCTGGCACAACCAGTGGTGGAATATCAGTTCATCAAGGCCATAGAGGCAACCTATACGGAACTCGATGTGCGCACGGAATTCATCTCCGGCTTCTTCAGTGTGCTGGGGCTGGTATCAATTGGGATAAACCTGCTGGTCACGCCCCTGATTCATCGTTACCTGGGAGTCATGTGGGGTATGGTGACTCAACCACTCGTGCTGGCCATGTCTACCGTGCTCTTCATGGCCCAGCCTGTGCTGATGATCGCCTCGGTAATGAAGATCAGCGACCGGGGGCTGTCCTATTCCATCAACCGGGCGTCCAAGGAACAACTCTATATCCCGGTAGACCCGGTACATACTTACCAGGCCAAGGCCTGGATTGATATGCTGGGTTACCGCCTGTTCAAGGTGCTGGGTTCGGCACTGATCCTGATGATTGCACACTGGCTGCCACTGGGGGATAACGCCGTACACCTGAGCTGGCTGACACTGTTAATTTGCAGTGCCTGGGCCGTGGTGCTGGCACTGTTGGCCCGTGAATACCATGTTTTCATTGATCGCCAGGCTGCTACCGCCTGATGGATTCCGCCAAACAGTCAGACACCAGGGCGCTGGCATTTGCACTGTTTGCTGCAACGACCATGATTGCACAACAGGTGGCAGGCAAGGCAACCCGTGATGCACTGTTCCTTTCCAATTTTGATGTTACCAACCTGCCCAAGATCGTAATCGCCGCAGCCATTGCCTCCATGGCGGGCGTGTTGATCATGTCGCGGCTGTTGTCACGATTCAGTCCCGCAGTACTGGTGCCTGTTGTATTTGGTATCAGCGCCTTGCTGTTTGTTGGTGAGTGGGTATTGCTGGGTTATCAGCCGGGCATCGCCGCCATTGTCCTGTACCTGCACATGGCCGTCTTCGGCGCCATCCTGATCAGCGGCTTCTGGTCCATTATCAATGAACGTTTCGACCCGCATTCAGCCAAGCAGCGGGTCGCACGCATTGCGGCCGCCGCTGCCTTCGGGGGTGTAATTGGCGGAGTGCTGGCGGAACGGGTAGCCGCATTGCTGGATGTGCGCACCATGTTGCTGGTGCTGGGTGTCCTGCACGGGATATGCCTGGTTGCAGTCAGGTGTATTGACACACCCGGCCGCGTGGTTCAGGCCGATCATGATGTCAAGGCACGGTCGGCATTCACGGTTATAGCCAACACCCGCTATCTGCAATGGATGGCGGTACTGATGGTGCTGGTTTCCGTAATGGCGGCACTGGTCGACTATGCCTTCAAGGCAGAGGCCTCCGCCCGCTACCAGGACAGTGAATCACTGGTTGCCTTCTTTGCGACATTCTACGCAGCGGTCGGCTTGCTGGGTTTTACCTTGCAGACACTGCTGGGGCGCCGCGTACTTCAAAATTTTGGCATCGGCGCCACCATCGCCATTCTGCCGGCCGTGGTTGCCGTGTTCGGTTCTATCGGCGCTGCACTTACCCAGCTATGGTCCATGGTCCTGCTGCGCGGTGGCCATGCGTTGTTTGTGAATTCCTTTTTTCGGTCGGCATTCGAACTGCTCTATACACCGCTGCCACCACACAAGAAGCGGCCGACGAAATCCATCATTGACGTGGCCAGCGACCGGCTCGGTGACATGCTTGGCAGCGGGCTGATACTCCTGTTGCTGTTCCTGTCACCGGACCTGCCAACAGCGGTGATCGCGGCCAGCGCAGTCATCGTCGCGTTGCTTGCCCTGTACACCGTCAATCGCCTTAACAGTGGCTACATCAGTCAGCTTGCATACAGCTTGCGCAAGGGAGTCGTGCATCTCGAAGTGGATGACATTGTTGATGCGACAACCCGGCAGATCCTGGCAGAATCCGACCGCTGGTCCGACCGCGAGTTCCTGCAGTCAAGGATTGATACCATGCTGGAACAGCAGGCTGAAACGACTGCTGTAGATGAAGCCGGTACAGATGACGATACTGCCCGGTTTGCCAGGGCTGTAAGGGACCTCGGTTCAGGGGACGCGAACTGCATACGCCGCGCCCTGAGCAGCTCCATCATGGATATCCGCCTGACACCCTGGATTATTCCGCTACTGGAAAATGACGAGGTGGTGAAGGATGTGCGTACCGAGCTGCGCTGGCTGACACCCCGGATCATCGGTCAGCTTACCGATGCGCTGCTGGATCCCGATACGCCGTTGCTGGCACGCCAGCGCCTGCCCGGTGTGCTGGAAGCCAGTCACAATCCCAGGGTAATCAACGCACTGTTGCAGGGGATGGGGGATGAATCCTTCAATGTACGTTTCAGTTGTGCCCGCACACTGGGACGTATGCGGTCGAGAAACATGAAGCTTGAAATACCCCGGGAGCAGGTCTTTTCTGCCATTCGCCGGGAACTTGATGTCAGCGCAACAACCTGGGAAGGCCGCGATCTGGAACTGCAGCCGGAAGACGCCGCGGACGAGACGGTCGTTGACCTGCATATCAATCGCGGTCTGGAGCATGTCTTTACCCTGCTGGCACTCACGCTGGACCCCGATGCGGTGCATATCTCCCGGCAGGCGGTTTTCAGTACGGATGCCAATCTTCGCGGCACGGCACTGGAGTACCTGGAAAATGTATTGCCGGCCGATATCTACAACAAGCTGCTGGATCACCTCGGCGCCAGTGATGAAGGCCGCAAGGGATTGCGCTCGCTCAGTGAGATCGTCAATGAACTGAAATCTGTCGTACGCCACAAGATCCAGTAGGACCGGCCCCCGGCCGGGAATGTTTCCCCGCGAGGCGCGGGTCCTACATGGCGGGTACGTCAGCCCCCGGCCGGGAATGCATTTCCCCTGAAGCAGGCGCGGGGTGCGCCTTTTCGATGAGCCGGTGGATACGTGTCCCCAGTGTCTGGTGGTCCACGGCCGAGTTCTTGCGCAGCACGTTGGATATCAGGGTGGCGATATAATCAAGCCGTTGATCGCCGGCTGAGGTCTCCACAATGGCCACCGAGTTCATATAGTTTTTCACATTGCCCATGTACTTGCCGCACTTGAAACCTTCTTCCTCCTTGCAACTGTAGAGTGAGCCGGACTTGAAATAGACCGCGGAATCCCTGAGTGCCGGCGAAGACGCATAGCGAATACGCCGTTCGGTCATGTACAGCAGGCGTTTGATCTCGCGGCTGGAAAACTCGTCCACCAGGCGGCCCTGTTCCATCCGCAAGATAAATTTCATCAGTTCCCGGGCCGTACCATAGCTGTTGCCGCCGCCGGGCACGCGGCGCTTGCCTTCGCGGGTAAAGAAACTGCCCTGGCGCAGTTGTTCCAGATCCAGGTCGTTGCGGGTGATCGGTTCGAAGAAGGTCAGCTGAAACAGTTCAGTCAATTGTTTCTTCGGGGTTTCCTTGAAGAATCGCTGAATTTCCACTTCCGGTGGCGGATAGTCCTTGCTGTACTGGCGCAGCAGCATGGCCTCGCGCATGGTCATGGCAGCGGCCGCGTTGGAGCTGACGGAAAGCGTCCAGTCCAGGTATTCCCACAGGGAACCCTGATCGCCGTCTTTCATGGTGCGCCGCGTCAACTTGCGGGCCTCCACATCAAACAGGCGAATCTTGTGGTGGTCCCAGTGACAGAACTCGTCCGCTGTAACAAGGGCTTCCTTGAGGACCTGCCGGCGCTTTTTCAGGTCATCCGGCCAGGCATCGGCCAGGGCCTGGAACAGGCCAAGCGCCACAACCAGCTTGCCGACACTGCCGACATTCTGCCGGTAATCGCCCCGGTGTTCGGCATAGCGTGGCGCTGCCAGGTCAGTCAGGTCCAGCACGGCCACCCCGTAGCGGCTGGCGTTATTGCCCAGCAGTTTCAGGATTTGTTTGGTGAAAGCCGGGTCCGGTGCCGGCAGATCGAGATCCGGGTAGTCGAGTAGCCGCAGGTCCACCTCGGCCGTGGAGAGCAGGGCGCCGGCCGGCTGTTTGCGCCCGGGGATTGTTCCTTCGTTGGCCAGGCGCGCGCCTTCCACGCGGCGGATGCCGGTCTCCGGGTAACCATCGAGGGGATAGGCAGGTAACTGCATCGGAAGCAGTGATAGCAAAAATATGGCGATGAGGGTTCGTATCATTGTGCTACCTCCTGCATGTTGACGCGGCGATCGAGGTTGCCTTTAAGGGACTGGTCCATACGGTTCAGATAGTCACTGGTACGGGCCATGTGACTGTCCAGAAAAGGCCGTAGCTGGAACAGTTGCAACTTGCCATCCAGGAATCCGAACTCGATGTCTGCCGGGGCGGGATTGCCGGCATCATCCGTGATGGGGGGGAAGGTATCCGGCAAGGCCCTGGCAAAGGCGATCAGTTGTTGTATTTCGTCCGGTTGCAGCACGGCCTCGCTGCCACTGGCAGGTACTTTTTCAACGCCACCGCCGGGCTGCGGATTCCGTCGCCAGGGGGCGGTGGCCATGGCCAGTACTTGTACTGATCCATCACGGGTGTCGATGCGGAGGGATTCCGCCGACTGTCCATCAACCGCGCCACCCACACCCTCATTGACGGCCACCGACAGTACTGCCCGGTCACCGGTATCGATGTCCTGCGTCACCATGACACCCGACTTGTCATTCGGCACGGATTGCAATAACAGCACGGCAGGGTAAACATGCTCGGGCTGGTCCATGTGGGACTGGCGCCAGGCGAAGGCGCGCGCGGTAAAGGGTGAGGCCCACACACGCGGGATGGAATCGACGACATCGTCAAAGCCGACCACATTTGGCAAGGTCAGGTTCAGGCCGGCGCCGGTGAACCCGGGCAGGTCCTCGACGTTGGTGTCCGAGCGGACAAAAACACCGTAGCTTTCGCCGGGGCCAAATGCCGCAACCAGGGCAGTGCGCAATTGCTTGCGAAAGGCCGCATCCGGTTTTGTATTGGCAATCAACGCATAGAGCTCGGCACGGAAGCGGTCGGTGAATTCCCGCCGCTGCGGGGAATCCACCGGCAGTTGCTGCATGTGTGCATACTGTTCAACCATCCACTCGAATACCGTTTTGCCGGAATCCTTGTAAGGCTGGTCCAGTACCGTTTCCCGGAACACGCCAAACGGTATGGCCAGGCCGGGTGCCACGGCATCGGGGTAGTGGTGTCGCAGTTCGCCCAGCTTGGCGGCCTTGGGTCCGACAATGCGGCCGGAGTCGCCGGCACGCAGGTCATCCAGAATGATGAATTCCCTGAACGAAACATCCAGCTTTTCCAGGTTTGGCCGGATGATTGCACCGGCATTGGCCGCATCCTGTCCGAAGACTGCATCCCACTGTTCACCATCCCGGGCCAGCTCGACCAGCCCGGCCGGACTGACTGCCAGCACCACCGGTTGGCGGTCATGGGTGCGGATAGCCTCCAGCAGATTTTCGTCCACACCGACGTTGGGAATACCCAGATTACGTGCCAGCAATTGCACATGTGACAGCGGATTGCCTTCACCCGCGGTCATGATGCCGGCAATGGGCGGCAGATCGGAAACCGTTTCCGGTAACAGGTAGATACCGTGTGGTTCAAAATCGTCCAGCTTGTCCAGGTCCGGACTGGCATGCAGGTTGCCGCGGGCCAGTCCCGGGTTCAGGGCACGAAACCCGACGCCGATTTCCTTGCCAAACAGTTTGTGCTGAACACCGGCCAGGCGGTTGGCATCCTGTAACAGGCCATCGAGGTTTTGAGAATAGAACAGCAGCGGGCTGCCGCGTAGCTGGTCCTGGATAAACTGCAGGGCCAGTGGCTCGATCCCGGCCAGTTTCAACATGGATTCGTAAAACTGGAAGCGCAGGCCCTGGGTACCCCAGCCGGGGACACGCCCCAGGTAGGCCAGCTGCTGCATATAACCGGCCAGCGGGACAGTGTCGGCACCCAATTGCTGCAGTGTTGCCTGTATTTCCCGGCGGCCGCGTTGATTGATCACCCCGGTACCGTAGGCTGCCTCAGTGGCTGCGGACAGCCACGCCACACGTTGTTGCCGGGTGGCCTGCGGCAGTTGCTCACGTAATTGCGACGCCGCACGGAAATTATCCGCTTCGACGGCAAGTCCCAGGTCCAGTACGCGCAAGCGCGCCGCCGCCTGGTTGATGCGCGGCAGGGCATCACGCAGATCGGCCAGCAGTCGGGCCGTCGTTTGATAGTAATTATTTGTCGAAGAATCGCTGACAAGTGCATCGGCAGCCTCCCGCAGCAACCTTTGCAACCAGGGTGCGCGGCTGAATATCCCGGCACTATGGTTCAGGCGTTCCGGCAGCGGTTCAGCCTGGTAGACCTGGTCGATCTCCACGGCCAGGGCAGCATACTTTTCCTTGTGATCCGGATCCGTTACCTGTGCGGCATAGTCACGCACCCGTTGGGCATCACTTGCCCCGGGGGTGCCATGGATCTTGCCGCGCAGTTCCTTGAAGCTTGGGTCCTGCTCTGACAGGGAAGCCGACAGTTGCCGTACTTTCTGCACCGATGCGGTGTCCTTGCCATGGGGCAGCATTCTGACCCCGATGCGCAGGGCAGGGTAGCGCAATCCGATCCATTCCGGGCTGGCACTCAACGCCAGTAGCAGGCTCCTGCCGCCCTCACGCTCATCCTGTTCCTGAATGGCGCCACGGTAGAAAAAGGCGCGCCGCAGAATCCAGCCGTCGTCCACGGCCACGAGATATTTTTCTATGAGTATCTGATTGTAGCTGTCCAGGAAATCCGGCTGGTTAATTCCGACTTCCGGATCATAACCGGCCAGCAGGTTGGCGATCTTGTAGCCTTGCGCCCGTAATTTCTGTGTCCTGTCATTCCACTCGCCGTGCTGATGACCACCACCGTGCGGTTCGCAGGCGTATTCTTTTGGTGGCAGAATCGTGCCGTCATTGCAGTACCAGCGCAGTTGCGAGAAGGGACCACGGGGCTGGGTCTTCATCCCGGTAATCCACTGGCGGTATTCCTGCTGGCTGTCTGTTGCCACGGCATATGCGGTGGCAACAGACAGCCACAGGGGCAGCAGTATGAAAATCTTGCGGACACCCATTATCTTCTCCTTGACAGGGTTGTTAGTTAAAGATGCCAGGCACTGCCATACACAGGTGACGTGATGGCGGCATTAGCTGTCACCCGCAGGCTTGTGCCTGCGGGGTGCTTGCTTGCGTGGTGTCTTCTTCGGCTCCAGCGTGAACCAGTCTTCTTTTGTTATCTCGTGATAATGATCGGCTTCGTCGATCAGCAAGCCGGAGGTCGTGGCGCGTACCGCGGCAATCTCGACACGGACACCCTCTGCTTTCAGGTGGCGGACCAGTTCGACGTAATCGGAGTCACCTGACATGATGATAATGGTGTCGACCTTGCTGGCCAGTTGCGTTGCCTTGATCGACAGCGGGATATCGGCACTCTTGTGACAGGGACGGACGGAACCATGGTAGTTGGTCAGCAGTCGCTCCTCGAGCTTGGATGATATCTGTCTGCCTTCGCGGAAATACACCAGCCGGTTCAGGCCGCGGTTGTCGAGCAGTCTCGGCACCAGGGTGTCGAAATTCAGCATGGTATTCGGCTTGTTGGTCTCGGAGTGGATACTGCGTTCGATGTTGTTACCATCGACCAGGATAGCGACGGACTGACTGATGAGTACGTTTCCGGGTGCTTGGCTCATGGCAACTGGACCTTATTCGTTAGGTGTCGGCAGAAAGCGGAATATTGAACGAATCATACCTGATCAACTGGTCACCGTGGCCGTCAAGTTTGGACGCGGTAATGGCTGCCTGTTAAGCGAGCTGTTGTGAGACAATCCGGCTCTGTTAATTAAATAACTGGATACAGGAGTGGCTATGGGTATTGCAATCGTTTTGCATCTGTTGCCGGCGGTTGTGTGGGTCGGTGGTATGTTCTTTGCGTACGTGGTGCTGCGGCCGGTGGCGGCCGGCCAACTGGAGCCACCGGCACGTCTGACATTATGGGCCGGGGTATTCCGCAAGTTCTTTCCCTGGGTGTTTGCTGCCATCGCTCTGATACTTGCCAGTGGTCTCTGGATGGTTTACGCCGTATTCGGGGGGTTTGCGAATACCGGACAGCACGTACATATCATGCTGGTGCTTGGCATTCTGATGATGCTGATTTTCTTTCACGTATTTTTTGCGCCCTTCAAACGGCTGCAACAGGCAGTCGCCAGTGAGGATTGGCCGTCAGGTGGAAAATACCTGGCACAGATCAGGGTGTTGATTGCCATCAACCTGTTGCTGGGACTGCTGACGATCGCCATTGCCGCCGCTGGCCGTTACATCGCTTAGCCGGGTTGTGTGTCGATGCAGAAGTCCGGCCAGAGTTCTCAAGCGCCACATGCTAAGGAGAACATAAGTTAGCCGACATGCTCATCCGTGGGACGCCGTAAATACGTCCCTGTAGGCTTGACGGCAGCGTCCCTGCTGCCGACACCCACGGATAACCCTGTCGGCTAACTAATGAACTCATTAGTAAAAGGCGCTGGATGCATTCAGGCTGGCCATCCGGGCCAGGTCATGTCAGGGCTTGATGAAGTGACCCGGGCCAGCTAAAGTTGGTTACAGGGGTACTGTGAAAACAAGATACTGGACAGGTAAAGGAGGAGTCGATGGCCGATTCAATGAATGACATCCTGCATCCCAATGCTGACAAGACCGGTGAGCCCGGTTTTCCGCATGCACCGGCAGGCTGGAACCAGGACGATGCGATGGGTAAGGCGCAGGCGGAAGGCCTGGAGCCGGTTGACGGACACTGGGATACCGTGCGTGCATTGCAGGAATATTTCTCGAAACATGCTGCTGGCAGTATCAATTCTCGCGAACTGTGCGATGCCCTGGAGGAAAAGTTTCATGCGCAAGGCGGCATGAAATATCTGTATAAATTGTTTCCTGGCGGCCCGGTAACCCAGGGCTGCAAACTCGCCGGTATTGAACCACCGGCCGGCAGCTCGGATGGCGGTTTTGGCAGCGTGCGGTAACCCCGGTTTCTATTGAAACTGTTTATCCCCGGGTCGGTCCCGGTCTGTATACCGGCAAGCCGGAGCATTGCATGGACCAGACCGCACTGGCTGGCACTCGATTACAAGCGTGGTGAATGGCAGGCTGATTTCGGCTATGCCGATATGGCCTGAATCCCTGCCATCCTGATTGCCAATGCCCACGGAGACACTACTGGATTTCTGGTTTTCACCGGAATCACGCGAGCGCTGGTTCAACGCTACACCGGAATTCGATGCGCAGCTCAGGTCTGCCTATGAAGGGCTCTGGCAACAGGGTCGGGACGGAAAGCTTACGGATTGGGAAGCAACACCGGAGGGCGCCCTGGCGCTGGTGATCCTGCTCGACCAGTTGCCACTCAACATGTTCCGTGACCAGCCGGAAAGTTTCACCACCGAGGCCTTGTCGCGCGAGGTTGCCGGTCGTGCCATTGAGCGGGGATTCGATACCGGGCTTGCCAACGAGCAGAAGGTCTTTCTGTACATGCCATACATGCACAGCGAATCACTGGTTGACCAGGACCGATCGGTAGAGTTGTTTGAGCAGGCCGGCCTCGCGGATAATGCAGAATGGGCCGCACATCACCGTGACATCGTGCGCCGCTTCGGACGTTTCCCGCACCGCAATGTCATTCTTGGCCGTGACAGTACACCTGAAGAGCTGGACTGGCTGGCCTCGCCGGATGCCTTCAATCCCTGAGCAACTGGCCCGGCAACCGGGGTTCGGGCTGGTGCGCAGCGCGGATACCGATGCGTTGCTATCGAAGGAGCCATGAACCATGCGTGAAGTGATTACCCTGGTAACGGACGTACGCGAGACGCTGGTCGATATTACCGGCCGGGTAAAGGCCGTAGTGCAAAACAGTGGGATCAGGGACGGTGTTGTTATTGTCTATGCACAGGGTGCCACGGCCGCTGTCATGATCCAGGAAAACTGGGACGAGAGTGTACAGACGGATGTGGTCAATTTTCTGCGTCAGATCATTCCCAAAGGTGTCTGGCTGCACGATGCACAGGACGGCAATGGCGATGCCCACCTGAAGGCCGGCCTGGTCGGGCCGTCCGAGACCATCCCGCTGAGCGACGGCAAGCTGGGTCTGTCCACCTGGCAAAACATCTTTTTTTGCGAATTCGACGGTCCGCGCCGTGACCGGCAGGTGGTTGTTACTGTGATTTCAGATAGATAGAGAAGTGTGGGTCGGGACTTCCTGTCTTATTGTCCATTCCATGGTCATCCAATCAAGGCAGCCGCTTCTGCTGCGCTGATTGCTGGTCTGCTCGATTTACTTGATAGGTGGCGTCTTATACGCCATAAGTCTACCTCTCTACTTAAACGACCGGGAGAATGTCTATACTCTTAAACAAAGATCTCATCTTAAGAGAAGTATATGTGCATTATAGATGACCCAATGCTTGCATTGATTGCGCGTTTTGTTGTTGAAGACATTGATAATGTTAGCGTTTCAGACGAGATCTTTTTGCAACATCAGGTCGCTGAGATAAGAAGTTGCATCGAAAATGCTCCAGGGGAACAACAGCAGCAATTAGCCCTGGCATGGATTGAAGAACATGCAGAACGATACCGTCAGGAGTGGCAAAGAAGGGCATTCTCCAGAATCGTTCTGGACAAGAGGTGTGCAGATTGCCCACTAGTCCATGATAGTTCAAAATCCTTTTGTATCATTCACAGCAGGTGGGTTGTATTGTTAAGAGAATATATTGCCGACGAGATTAGCTCTGATAAATATATCGAAGGAACGTTAAATCTTTTGAACCAACACAAAACGAATCTAAAAATATCCGCGATTACTTCGAGGATGTAATCCTGTGTGACTCCCGGACACACTAGCTGATTGAGTACACTCTACAGACCACTACTGTTGATGCACAGGTACCCTCAAATCGTCCACCCTGCCGCGCCACATCTTTACTCTACCGAAGGTTCTTTAGAGTTAGCGGGTGCAACCGTTTCAAAGTCAGCCAGATCGCAACGTACGTCATGCAGCCGCTCATGTGTCAGGGGGCAACTGCGGCGACTCGTCCCGTAAACCTTGTACCCGCGTGACAGGTATTCCCCGGTGAGAGCAAGGCCGATACCACTGCTGTTACCGGTGGTGAAAGCGGCCTTGTATTGTGTCATGGGTTCGTTCCGGCCAGTTTTTTCAGCACATGTGATGCGGCGGCCAGGCCAAAGCTGGCGGTGACGGCCGTTGCCGAGCCCAGGCCGCCGGCGCAGTTGAGCCCGGCAGCGGCCTGCTGTGGTTTGTCATGGCAGACACTGCCGTCCCCGGTCGGGAACAACGGCTGCTCATCGGAATACACGCAGGGTACATCGAAACGGCGTTTCAGGTTGCGCGGGAAGTCGTAGTCCTGGCGCAGCAGTTTGCGGGTCTTCGAGAACAGCGCATCGTGTTCGGTATTACTCAGGTCGGCAATTTTTATACGCGTGGGATCGGTCTGGCCGCCGGCACCACCGACCGTAATCAGGCGTCGCTTGTTACGGCGGCACCAGGCAATCAGTGCGGCCTTGATCCGGAAGCCGTCGATGCAATCGATGACATAGTCATAATCCTGCCCAAGCAGGCTGGTCAGATTCCCGGTCGAGATGAATTCCTCGATTGCCTGCACGACGCATTCCGGGTTGATATCATGGATACGCGCCGCCATGGCCTGCACCTTGGCCTGACCAAGTGTCCCGGACAAGGCATGCAGCTGGCGGTTGATGTTTGATTCGGCGATATGATCGAGGTCGATCAGGGTGATCCGGCCGATGGCCGAACGCGCCAGTGCCTCGGCCGCCCAGGAGCCGACCCCGCCAATACCGATGATGCAGACATGCGCCTGCCGGAAGCGTTGCAGTCCCTGATCACCATAAAGCCGCTGGATACCGCCAAAACGGCGGTCGGTGTCAGGTGAGTCTGTACGGGTTTCAGGGTTGGATACGGCCACGGGGATGATTGCCTGTTATTTCAATCAGACGGCAACATACCAGAAATCGGCCGGTTTTGATTAGAATGGTGATATGGAAATAATCGATACCCATTGCCATCTCGATCTTGCGGCATTCGAACCTGACCGTGCCGCAGTGTTGCAACAGGCGCGTGCCAATGGTGTGCAGGCCATCGTGGTGCCTGGCGTTACTGCAGCGGGCTGGGATGGGTTGCGGTCGCTGTGCGACAGCGAGCCGGACCTGTACCCGGCGTTTGGCCTGCACCCGGGGTTTCTCGATACACATACCGATGACGATGTCGAACGCCTGTCGAACTACCTGGCGGACCACCGGCCGGTCGCGGTGGGCGAGATCGGTCTCGATTTTTTCATCAAGGACCTGGACCGGCAACGCCAGCAACAATTGTTCGAAATGCAACTGGAAATGGCACGCGATGCGCATCTGCCGGTGATCCTGCATGTGCGCAAGGCACATGACCAGGTACTGGCTACGTTGAAACGGATTCGTGTGCCGGGCGGCATTGCGCATGCCTTCAATGGCAGCCTGCAACAGGCGCAGCAGTATATCGAACTGGGCTTCAAACCTGGATTTGGCGGCATGCTAACCTATGAGCGTTCCAGCAAGCTGCGTGCCCTTGCCCGTGAATTGCCGGCCGATGCAATTGTACTGGAGACCGATGCACCGGATATGGTGGTTTCGCAACACCGCGGAGAGCGCAACAGCCCGGCCTATCTGCCGTACTGCCTGGCAGCACTGGCCGAGGTGCGTAGCGAGCCGGAGACCGAACTGGCGCAACAGACCACGGCCAATGCCCGCGCCGTGCTGCGACTGGCGGACGGTGGTTCAAAAGAGGTAACCCATGCATAATATCCTGATGAAGCCTGCCGCATTCAGTCGTGTGATCATGGCTGCTGTGTTGTTGTGTCAGTTACAGCCAGGCCCTGCCTTCGCTGCCGGGCCGGCGAAACCCGCAGGCTGGCGTCTCGCCACGGAATCCAGCCCCTATCTGCAACTGCATGCCGATAATCCTGTTGAATGGTTCCCGTGGGGCGAGGCTGCCTTTGAGAAAGCCCGCCAGGAGAACAAACCGCTGTTTATCTCGATTGGCTATTTCACCTGCCACTGGTGTCATGTCATGGCGCGCGAGTCGTTCAGTAATCCGGAGATTGCCGCCTTGCTCAACGAAGGCTTTGTATCCATCAAGGTCGACCGCGAGCAGCGCCCGGATATCGATGCCGCCTACATGAGCTACGTGACCGCCACGCGCGGGCAGGGCGGCTGGCCGATGTCGGTGTGGGCGACCCCGGATGGCTACCCGTTTCTGGGTGGTACCTATTACCCGCCGGAGTCCAGCTTGGGCCGTCCCGGTTTCCGCCAGTTGTTGAGCAAACTGACCGACCTGTGGATCGAGGACCAGGACAGCATTACGGCAACGGCTGAACGGGCAGTTGCCATGTTGCAGAAACTGGAACGCTCCGCCACGCCTGTACCGGCGTTATCGGCAGGCCTGCCGGCGCAGGCGCGCAAAGACTTTGCCGGTAGATTTGATGAATTGCAGGGCGGGTTCAGCTCTGCGCCGAAGTTCCCGCAACCGGCGCGACTGCTGTTTCTGCTGCAGGATACGGCGGAGTCCAGTGCCGACATGGCGTTGTTTACCCTCGACCAGATGGCGAAGGGTGGTATCCATGACCATATCGGTGGTGGTTTTCATCGCTATTCAACCGATTTCAGCTGGCGTGTACCACATTTCGAAAAGATGCTCTATGACCAGGCACTGATTGCGCGGGCCTACCTGTTTGCGTGGCGACAAACGGAGCAACAACGCTACGAACAGGTGGCACGAGGTATCCTTGAATTCACCTTGCAGGAGATGCGCGATAGCGGTGGCGGATTTTACTCGGCACTGAGTGCTGACAGTCATGTGGAGCATGCAGCAACCGGTCACATGGAGGAGGGTGCATATTACACCTGGACCTGGCGGCAACTGACCGGGGCACTGGGTGAGGGTGAATTGCGCAAGCGTGCGGTGCAGCGTTATGGCCTGTCGGAACAGGGCAATGCCATCAGTGACCCGCTGGGTGAAATGGCTGGCAGGAACGTGCTGTATCTTGCACAGGACGAGAAGCAACTGGTGGAGCGTTGGGGTTCGGACCTGATCAGTGTCAGGCGGGACATTGCCGGGATCGACAGACGCCTGTTGGCAGCCCGGCAACAACGCCCGGCAGTGCCGGTGGATGACAAGATCATTACGGCATGGAATGGCTACATGATTACCACGCTGGCACTGGCCGGCCGCATACTCGACGAAGCCCGTTATCTGGAGGCGGCGAAGGCCGCAGCGGATTTCCTGCTTGCTGAACTCTACGATGACACGACGGGTGTGTTATATCGCGACTGGCGCAGGGGTGACCGTGATGTGGCCGGCTTCAGTGATGATTATGCGGCGTTTGCCGAGGGCCTGCTGACACTCTACAAGGTGACCGGTGACAGGCGCTGGCTGCAGCCGGCGCGGCAGCTGGTGGACCGCCTGCTGACTGATTATCGGGATGAGGCGGCGGGTGGCTTTTATCGGGTGCCGGCGAATACCGGATTATGGCTGCGCGAGAAACAGGCCAGTGACGGGGCAACCCTGTCGGTCAATGGTATTGCCGTGCATGTGCTGCTGGATCTGGGCCGGCTGACCGGTGAAGGACGCTACACCGACAGCGCCCGCAAGACGGCGGCCTGGTTGAGTGCCCAGCTGGATGGTGCGCCGGCCGCCATGCCGTATGCGCTGATCCGCTGGCCGGAGTTGTTGAAGCTGACGGATTCCAGCGTCGGGAATAACCGCAAGGGCGCAAAGGACGCCAGGAAAACAAGGGAATAAGCCAATAATACATAGAATCTTTATTGCCACGGAAGAACACGGACACACGGAAAAAATAAAAAATAATTCTTATTGCATCTTATTCTCCAGCAGGAACCAGTGTCACATCGACCCGGTTGTTGGTGGATGCGATCCGGTTCCACTCCCAGGCAGTGATGTCTGACTGGCGTGACGGGTATGCCACCCTGGGTTCGCTGTAGCCGTGGTTGACGATTTCGATACTGATGCCGCTGTTGTTGACCAGTGGCGAGGTTGACAGGAAATTTGCAAAGGCGATCGACTGACGTTCACCGAGAGACGGTAATTGTTGCAGCGGGTGACCGTAGAACGTGCAGTCACGGACCGGCAGGTCGGCAGCCGCCATGGTGTAGCCATTCACTTCGTTACCGGTCAGGCAGAACTCGCCCAGGTGCGAGTCCAGCTGTACGACACCCTTGAAGCCGAGTGCCTGCAGGCGTGAAATCAGTTCGTAAATAATGGCCAGGCGTCTGTCGCTGAATGCCTCCTTATGCACATCCACCGGGCTGCTCTGGTTAATGGCCCAGGTAATACTGTCATACAGCAGGCTTGAGCGTACGCTGGCTGTATCATTCTGCGAATCAAGCAGCTTGCGCAGTGACCTGGTCTCCTGGCTGGCATCCGCCTGCAGTTGTTTGTTTGTCGACGTGAGCCGGTTGATCTCACTGCTGGCTGCATTCAGCGCGATCCGGTTTTCCTCGTTCTGGTTGAACAGCCAGAGCAGTGGAATCAGCATGACCAGCAATACCATCAGTGATATGAACAAGCCGCCACCGCGACGCCGGCTGGCACTGCCGGTAAAGGCGTCGACGGTTTCATGCAGGTGACGGATATCGGTGCGCAGGGCGTCAAACCTGACTTCCAGCAGTCTCGCAAGAGACTCAGGCAAGTCATTGTTATTGGAAACAGATGCGGCGGCCTCGCGGGCGATTTCCTGCATGTCCTCGCGGGCGGCGGCTACGGCCACTTCCGGTTCTTCATCCAGCAGGACAAAGTTGCTCTTCGGTGGTTTCTCCCTGTTGCGCCGGTCCTTTACCAGGCCGAGGCTGCTAAGTACTTCGAACAATTCGGCCGGCTGCACCTGTTTCGGCAGGATGCCGATGGCACCCAGTGCGCGTGCCTGGCTGACGTACAGGTCGCCACCCTTGGAGGTGTACATCATGATGGGAATGGTGGCGGTTGCCGGGTTGCCCTTGATGGCCTCGATTGCCTCGAAGCCGTCCATGTCCGGCATCATGTGATCCATGAAGATCAAGGCCGGTGTGCCGGTGGCAAGATAGTCGATTGCCGCCTGGGCCGATTCCACGGTGTCGGCTTCAACACCGTGTTTCTCCAGCATGCGTTTCAGGGTAACGCGTGCTGTCTTTGAATCATCGACAACCAGTGCATTTCGGTTTGCCATTGGCAATCTGGGCCCGGTCAACAGAGTGTGGCAACTATAACCCGAATCAGCGATTGCCGCTAATTGCAGTGTGCGCCGTGCGCAGCGGAAAAATGCAGTCTGATGATTCCGGAAACCTGTCGCGCCAGGACGCCAGGCGCAAAGCAAGGCAAGTTTCTTGAAAGTCAGGAAACGACTACCTGGACGCCATGCAGTCTGTCATGCCCTATACTTTGTATTGTGTGGACGGAACCGGGGTAGTGAGGGCCGGTCAGGAGTCGTTTCCATGTCTACGAAGGTCAAGGTGTTGATTGCCGGCCTGGTTGGCCTGCTGCTGTTCCTCCTGTTCCGGCCCGCAGCGCCACCGGACATCCATGCCGATCTTCAGCAACGCTTGCTGGAGGCCTAACTGGGCAGTGCCACGACGTTTCATTTTGCCGGCAGTCCGCAGCCGCTGGCGCCGGACGACACGCCTGCCTCCGCCTTGATGACAAAACTGGAATCGGCCCTGCCCGACACGCGCTGGGCGGCGGCGCGTGAACTTGCCGCGCGCCGCGATGCCCGTGCGGTCGAGGCCATCATTCGCGCCATGCGCGACCCACAGGGCACGATCAGGGTGTGTGTCATGGCCAGTGCACTGGGCCATCTCAGGGACCCGCGCGCACTCGGCGCCCTGACGGAGGCGGCGTTCGATCCGGTAAATCGTGATCTGCGCCTGTGTGCCATCCAGTCACTTGGCATGATCGGTGATGCGAGTGCCGTACCGGCATTGATCAGGGCATTGCAGGAAGGCAACATGCCAGTGGCCGCAGCCAATGCTATTGCGCGCATGGGTGACGAACGCGGGGTATTGCCCATTATCCAGGCCGCCGGTGATCCGCAGCTGCGGTTGTGGATGGTGATGGCGCTGGGAGAACTGGGGAGTCCATCCGCATTGTCCTGGCTGGAAACGCTGCATGAAGAACAAATCACAGTGGTGTATCAGGCGGCGGTCGAGGCGCGCTGGAAGATCGCACAACTTTTATCGGAGCAGCCGCTTGTTGCATTGACGAGTGTGCTGACAAACGAGCCTGCGGTTAACCGGCGCATGTGGGCAGCATTTCGCCTGGGTGAGCTACGGTATGCAGCGGCCATACCCGCACTTGTTGATGCGCTGGGAGATAGCAGTTGCGGTGTGCGCGGGCGTGCCGCCGCCGCCCTGGTGCGCACCGGTGATGCGGCCCTGCCGATTCTGCGTTCTCTGGCAGAGAGTTCTACGACGCAGGAGCGTTTATATGTCGTTGCCATACTCGGTTATTCCGGCAAGTTGCGGGACATCTCCCTGTTACAGGCAATTACGGATAAGGCTACGGATAAAAAACTGGCCAATGTGGCGCGGCGCTCAATCGAATTGATACATAGTTTCTCGCGTCCGCAAGGCGGGTTGATCGAATTCGCTGCGCTTTAGAAATCTTTCGCGCAAAGTGGAAAATACGCAAAGAAATACAAGATCAATGAAGAAAATGCAGCGTATTGCGCCGTAAAAGTGTCCTACCAGGCCCTTTTTCACTCAAGCGGTTTCACGTACACTGTGCAACACTAATCATCACGGAGGTGAACTCATGTCTACTGATACAATCTGGCGCCGGAGACCTGGCGCGCTGGCGCTGATCCCCGCGCTGGCACTACTGATGCTGCTGGGCGCCGGTTGCTCGGAAAAAGAAACCACGCCCCCCCAGGAGGCTGCACCGGCAGAGGCACCGCCGGCAGTTGAGGCGCCCGAACCTGCCGCCGAGCCAGATGAGCCACAAGCCGCCGCCGAACCCCCGGCCGCCGACAAGCCGGCTGACACCCCGACTGCCGCTGCGGACGGGCAGAAGATCTATCAGGCATCCTGCCAGGCCTGCCACGTTGCCGGGGTTGCGGGTGCACCGAAACTGGGTGATAAAGATGCCTGGGCACCGCGCATTGCCAAGGGTAATGATGGCCTGCTTTCATCAGTCAAGAACGGACTCAACGCCATGCCACCGATGGGTGCCTGCATGACTTGCAGCGATGAAGAACTGCGCGCCGCCATAGAATACATGGTCGGGCAGGGTTCCTGATCGTTGTTACGGAGACGGATTATTTCCACAAAAAAGCCATTAACTACCAGTTAATTCAATGGCTAAGTGATGGCGCGCGGAGGCGTGTAGACGCCTTGTAGACAGAAAGATGGGAAAACAAGGGCGGCGACCAACGAAAAAACAAAGGTCGCCGCTCGGCGGTCTTGTAAGCAAACGACTCCAATTAATCAACTTTCTCAAGCCCCTTAGCAGTTCCCCCGGCTCGCGAACATGTCCTTTATATTACCTCTAAACGAGAAAGAACGACCCGTTTCAGACATTCACAATTCTCGATTTTTCCAGGTCCTCATTAGTTTTCTTTGCCATCCCATAAACAACTCAATAATCGGAATCGCTCATGGTAATTGCTGCATACGCAGGGACTATACTTAGTATGCGGGCGTGGTATGAGGGTTCTGCCCGCAGCCCTGTTACCGGTACAAGACCGGAAAAAAGGAGGTGTATTATGACAAATCTCGATAGACTGATGGGGCTGAATGGTGCCGTCGCGGCCGGCGAGTTTACGCCGGGCGGCGAACTCGTTAGCTATAAGGGCGATCTGACCGAAGAAATCGCCAAATTGTTTGCGAAGATGTGCGCAGCCAACACCCTGATGGGAACTACACAGGCCGAGAGCTTTACCCGCATCAGCGGAATGAAGTGGACGCCTTTTCATGGGTGGGCAGTTACCGCTGGCGATTATTCGGTCTGTGTAATGGGTCACATAGGGTTGTTCGTCGAGACCGCCAAGGCGGATTTTAACGATATCTTCAAGATTCTCGGCGAAGAAGCCCATATAACCCCCAAGGCCGCATAAGCACGCGCACCTTTCTCAGCCGGCGTTGTCGGCGCGAACTTCGGTGGTAGCCTGGAGTGTTTAGCGCCGACATGCCAAGTCCTGTGGCAGCAAGCTACCTCATCCATCCTGGAGCATCCCCAATTCGTCGGGCCGATTATTGATCCCTGTGCCGGCATCCTGAATGACAATAGTGCACGGGGGTGAAGGCGGGAGGGGCGGGGAGCGTCAGGTGACACAAACTTAGGCGCAACACGAACCCGGCATCTGCAGACAACACCTAACTTCAGCAAGCTGATCGGCGGGAACAGACCCAGACCTTTACTGTCGTGCCACATTCAGCGTGGTGTTATATTAGTTAGACCAATGGTGGGTATGGAGGACGTTAGTGGACATTCGCTTGACACCCTACGAAGCGCGCGTGATCGGCTGCCTGCTTGAAAAGCATCGCACCACCCCCGAACATTACCCGCTTTCGCTCAATGCACTCACCAATGCCTGCAACCAGAAGAGCAGCCGTGACCCGGTGCTGGAACTCGAAGAGGCCACGGTGCAGGACACGACCGATGCTCTGATGAAGAAGCACTATGTCGTCGAGAAGAGTGGCTTCGGCAGTCGTGTCACCAAGTATCAGCATCGGTTCTGCAATACAGAATTCGGCGCCCTGAAGTTTTCTGAGCAGGAACTCGGTATTGTGTGCGTGTTGCTGCTGCGCGGACCCCAGACACCGGGTGAACTGCGCACCCGCACCGAGCGCCTGTGCAAATTCCAGGATATCCACGAGGTCGAGTCAACACTCGATCAGCTCATGCAGCGTGACGATGGTCCTTTCGTGGTGAAGCTTCCCCGTGAGCCGGGAAAGCGTGAGACCCGCTTTGCACACCTGCTTGGCAGTGAGATAGAAATGCGCGAGGCTGCTGCACCTGTATATGCGGTGTCAGCCGGACATGGCGCGGATTCTGACCGCATGGAGCAGCTTGAGCAGATAGTCAACCAGCTGCGCGATGAGATAGCAACCCTCAAGGAACGGCTTGACCGAATTTCACCAGAGCAGGACCCTGGCAGCATGCAATAGAAGTTCGGGCTATACCGGCATCGGCCAACGGGATAATCCCCAATGGGGCGTTCCCGGTCGATGAACCCTGCTAGGAGCCTGTCGGACTTAGGATGATTCTACTGCGGCGGTGGGAGAGCGGCCCAAATGCCCGCGATTTCTCGTTACGTAGGCCCACCATGCGCCTCGAAATCGTGACCATTTGTTCTCGCTCTCCCACGCGCCTCGCTACGAACCCCTAAGTCCGACAGGCTCCTAGAGAAAGGCCAGCTCCGCGATGCAGTGAAGTCCAGTCGGTAACCAATCCACGCATATCAGCATGATCCACCATCGCAAACTGCCTGGCCGTGTCCTGCCCCAACACGCTTGGGAAACAATATGAAATGAATCAGCCTATTGACAGGTCAAAACATATCAGCCCGTATTTCTTACCACCCCGTGAGAAAAGCGGGTTAATTCCCTGTCAGTCTGGTACGGATACTGACTTCCGAATGGAGGGTGTTGTGTACGGGGCAACGGTCGGCAATGTAAAGCATGCGCTCGCGCTGTGCTTCGGTCAGACTACCCTCCAATTCAATTGATCGTTCTATGATGTCCAACTTGCCGGTACTGCTCTCACAGGACCTGCACTCCTCGGCATGAACCTTGTTGTGAGTCAGAGTGACCGTGACGCGTTCCAGCGGGAGACCTTTTCGTTCCGCGTACATGCGCAGGGTGATGGCTGTGCACGAACCCAGGCCCGCCAGTATCAACTCGTAGGGCGATGGGCCTGTGTCGTTACCGCCATCCTCTTCAGGTTCGTCGGCAAGTATCCGGTGGCGGCCGTTGCTGATTTCCTGGCTGTAACGCCCTTCGCGGGTTTCCCGTACCCGCACCGTGCCGGCTGGCAACTCGTCCTGATCGGTATTTTCCGGTTGTGACTGAATATATCGGCTTGCCCATGCCGTGAGTACGTCGGCGACATAATCTGCATCTTCCCGTCGTGTCAGAAGATGGTCTGCATCGTCCAGGGAGATAAAGCTCTTGGGGTGTTGTGCAGCCATATAGATCGTGCTTGCGTTGTCGATGCCGACAATGGTGTCACCAGGCGCATGCATGATCAGCAATGCCTGTTGAAGTGTGCCCAGTAGCTTCGGCAGTTTCTGCCCATCGATGTCGTCCAGAAACTGTTTTTTGATCAAAAAACGGCGACCGGCCAGTTCTACTTCAACAGAACCCTGGTCTTTGATTTTTGCAACGGCGTTACCAAAGTGCAGGGCTACGTGGGCAGGGTCGCTGGGAGCCCCGATGGTAGCCACGGCCACACATTCCGGAATCTGAGGCGCCGCGACCAATGCCGCGGTCCCGCCCAGGCTGTGACCAATCAGGATACGGGGGGCCTGGAACTCTTCGCGCAACCAGTCTGCTGCCAGCACCAGATCTTCCACATTGGATGAAAAATTGGTATTGGCAAACTCGCCCTCGCTGCTGCCGAGGCCGGTGAAATCTAAACGGAGTACGGCGACTCCCCGCCCGGCCAGTGCCTTGCTGATATGCGTGGCCGCGTAGATGTCCTTGGAGCAGGTGAAACAATGCGCGAACAGGGCAAAGGCGCGGGGTGGGCCGGCCGGCAGATCAATGCATGCGGCGAGGCTGTCGCCCAGCGCCCCGGTGAAGCGGATATTTTGTGAATGCAGGCCCATGATTTACTCCTGTCGGCCAGAACAGAATGATTTTAGCAGCCTTCCAGGCGCTATCTCGCATTGAAGTGAACGATGCCTTGCGAATCCCGGTACAGACTGAATTATATGAAGATCATTGTTATAGCCCTGCTGGGTGCTGCCACTTTTTGGTACATCATCGGGGCTGTCTATATGCGTTCACGGTCATTCAGAGTCGCATCCTCGCCAGACAATTCTTCGGCGCTCGCCTCCAAATTGTACTATTTTTTAATTCATTAGCCATGCAACATTAATGTGCTGTCCAAATAAAATTAATAAGAACTTCGGAGGCAACATGAAAAACAGAAATAGAGATCGTCGTTCCTATAAAAAAATACCCGCCTTCCCCTTTCTTACCAAAGAAGGGGTGGCGCGCAAAGAAAGGCGTCAGTACGTTGATCGACGGCTCAGGAATATGCAGGTGGTATGGTTTAAGGCTTAAAAGACGGGCTCTTCCCCTGATCGAGTGGGTCAACATGCACAGCAAGGTCATTCGGGGGCCAGGGTGACTTCTCAAGACACGCTGCAAGTACGTCCCTGTACGCTCGATGGCCGCGTCCCTGCGGCCAACGGTCTTGAGAAGTCACCCTGGCCCCCGAATGTAACTACGCAGCTGTGCTCGTCAGGCATTGCGGTGTCCCGACAGTACCCTTGTCAGGGGCATCGGTTTCAGGGACGAAACCGTTGAGCGTACAGGGATGTACTTGCAGCGGTCCCTGACAAGGGTACTGTCGGGGCAGCGGATTCACCCTGGATATGTGCAACCCACCCGATCAGGGGAAGAGCCGTTTTTTCTTTGTGCTAGTACTCTTTCAAGATGATATTGCCGGGTTCAGTTGGTCTGTCAGTGTTCAGGGCAAGGCGCGCCTCGCAGGGAATGGCCATAGTCCTTTCCAAGAGGCGGAACGCAGCCATGGACGCTGACAGACCAACCCTTCGGGCGCTCCTGTGGTGCCCCGCAGCGGCGTTGCCGTGCTTGACAAGGACTAAGGCCATTGCCTGCGCACGGCGCCTTGCTGCTAGACACCACAGGAGCGCTGAACCCGGCAATATTATCTTGAAAGAGTACTTGTTAACCCGTATTCCGCATGCCGCTGGCGATGGCGTTGATGGAGCGCAGCAGGGGATGCAGCCAGCGTTCCCGGATTTCGTCGCCCAGGCTGTCGTTACGGTAGCGGGCCAGCAGCGTGATCTGGATGTTGTTAAGCGGGTCCAGGTAGGGATTGCGGCGATACAGCGACAGACCCAGTGCCGGGTTTTCTTCCATCAACTGCTGTTGGCCAATGACATTCAATACCTGGGTGACGGTGCGCCGGTACTCATCGCGGATCTTGTTGAAGATTGATTCGGCAATAACCGGGTCACTGGCGAGCTGTGTATATTCGTGCGCGATGGTCATGTCACCCTTGAACAGTGCCATCTGGATGTTGCTGAGCAGGGCGCGGAAGAATGGCCATTCGCGGTACATGGTCTGTAACTGCGCCAGTCGTGCCGGATCATTGTGACGCCATTGCTCGAGTGCTGTACCCAGGCCGTACCAGGCTGGCAGGGTATGGCGCGACTGCGCCCAGCCGAATACCCAGGGAATGGCGCGGATCGAGGACTTGGAACGGTCCTGCTGCTTGCGGTGCGAGGGTCGGGAACCGATATTCAGCAGGCCGATCTCGGTAACCGGCGTGACCTCGTAGAAATAGTCGAACAGGCCGGTAGTATTGTCGATCAGGTCACGATAGGTGGTCTCACCGGCCCGCGTCAGTTCGTCCATGATACCCCTGTAGTCACGAGGGTCCTCTGCCTGCGGGCGGACAAGGATACGGCTGGCCTTCAGCAGCCCGGTAATACCCATGGAAAGCTCGTAGACAGCCGTTTCGGCATTGCTGTACTTGTAACGCAGCACCTCGCCCTGTTCGGTGAACTTGATCTGACCGTGCACGGTTCCCGGCGGCTGTGACAGGATTGCCTCATGGGTCGGGCCGCCGCCACGGCCGATGGTACCGCCGCGGCCATGGAAAAGACGCACCAGGATGCCATGCCGGTCGGCAATATCGATGATCTTCTTCTGTGCTTCATACAGGCTCCAGTTGGAGGCAAGAATGCCGCCGTCCTTGCAGGAGTCGGAATAGCCCAGCATGATTTCCTGGCATTTGCAGGATGTTTTCAGCAGCGCGGTGTAACTGTCATTAGCCAGCAACTGGCCGAGCACGTCCTCGATGTGGATCAGGTCATCGATGGTCTCGAACAGCGGGCTGATGCGGATGTTGCAGAACCAGCCATCGTCTGTCTTGCCGGCCAGTCCGGTCAGCCAGGCCAGGTACATGACTTCCAGGACATGACTGGCCGTGTGTGTCATGGAGATCACGTAGTTGCCGAAGGCGTTACGGCTGACCTCCTGCTGCATGTTGCGCATGATATCCAGTACTTCCAGGGTCTCGCGGGTCTCCCCGGAGAGACTGTCACGTGCCAGCGCCGGCGGTGGCATTACCAGTGCCTCGGTGAGCAGCGTCTGGCGGTCCGCTTCGTCCAGCGACAGGTAATCCGTAGAGCCTGACAGGCTGCCGATGATTTCTGCAACGGCCTCGCTGTGTCGTGTGGACTCCTGACGGATGTCCAGGTGCATCAGGTAAAAGCCAAAGGTCTCTACCAGCCGGACCAGGTCTTTGAGTTTGCCCTCGGTCAGGTTGGCATCACCGTTTGCGGTCAGGGAATCATGAATCAGCTGCAGGTCGGCCAGTAGTTCCGTTTCCGTCACATAACCGGTTTGCTGTGATGTCGGATTAATATCAGGGTTCTCAAGCCGTTCCGTGACGGCTGTCAGGTTGAGCTTGAGCCGGTGGTGCATGATGCAGAGTTTCCGCCGGTAGGGTTCGTTCCGGTAACGATCGGGATACTTGCCACAGGCCTCGCTGAAGCGGGTCTCGTCATCGGCCACACTGTCAAGCAGCGCTTCTGAAAAGGTGCACAGCCGTGACGAGTGGGTCAGTCGCCTGGTCAGTTCCTCGATGCGACGCAGGTAGGCGATCAGAATTTCGCGCATGTGCAGACGCAAGGCATACACGGTGGTCGATGGTTTTACAAACGGGTTACCGTCACGGTCACCACCAATCCAGGAGCCGAATCGCAACAGGCCGCCGGGTATGGTGATGTTCACTTCATCTTCACCACCATAGACACGCCTGATGGCCTTTTCCAGGTAACGGTAGGTCTGTGGAACTGCGTCGAACAGGCTTTCACGGAAGTAGTACAGGCAGTTACGGATTTCGTCCTCGACGGTAGGTTTGTCGACCCGTACCTCGTCGGTTTTCCACAGTACCTGCACCTGGCGTTTCAGATCTGCGGTAATTTCCTCGCGTCCGTCGCGGCCAAGGCGACGGTTATTCAGTGCTTCACTGGTGAGGAAGATGCGGCGCAGGACAAGCATAACGGTTCGCCGGATGGCCTCGGTCGGGTGGGCGGTGAATACCGGCAGGTACAGTGCGTCGTTCAGCAGTGTCTGTACCTGCTGCGGGTCGATACCTTCATCGTGGAATTCCTGCAGGGTTTGCGTGAACGAACCCAGCCATAATGCGCCGCTGTCCCTTGCCTGGCGCCGGCGCTCACGGTGCTGGAAGGCTTCCTCGGCAATATTGACGAGACTGAAGTAGATATTGAAAGCACGGATGACATGCGTGATTTCATCCGGGGTCAACTGATCGATCAGGCGTGACAGGCGCTTGCGTAGCGCCGGGTTGTCCTCGTTCTTGCGCAAGCGGATGTAGCCCTTGCGCAGCACCTCGACGGCGTGGAACAGGCCTTCGCCGGCTTGTTCGCGCAGGACTTCGCCCAGCAGGTTGCCGAACAGGCGTACACGGCTGCGCAGTTCCTGGTCGTGGGGTTGAGCGAAAATCCGGCTTGTCGTTTTAGTCATAAACACAAAAAAGCCACGACTTTGCGTGGCCCCTTAACCTGGTGGCTGGGGATTATACCGTGATGAGGGAGGTTTGAGCAGTTTTCAGGAAGTGCTCGCAGCTCGTTGATTTACCACAACTTGCCCGGGTTCTTTGGTCTGCTGCCTGGCGCATACCCGGGTGTAGAGATCGATGTAGTGTTTGGCGCTTTGTTTCCAGCTGAAGTCCTGCTGCATGCCGGTCATCATCAGTTGCTGCCAGTTGTCCGGGTGTGCGTAGACGGCCAGGGCGCGTTCCACGGCACCCCGGAGGGCAGCAGGGGTCGCCTCGCTGAAACGGAAACCGGTAGCGGTCTTGTCGGCCAGGCTCTCGTCCGTGGTATCGACCACGGTATCGGTGAGACCGCCAGTGCTACGAACAATGGGAATGGTGCCATAACGCTGGCTGTAGATCTGGTTGAGGCCGCACGGTTCGAAGCGGGACGGCATGAAAAAAATATCCACTCCGGCCTCGATTCGGTGGGCCAGTCCTTCGTCATAACCGATAACTATGCCGATTTGCTGCGGGTATTGCTTGCAGGCCATGCGCAGGCCGGCTTCGAGTATACTGTCACCGCTGCCGAGTACTACCAGTTGTACACCTTGTTGCATCAGGTCCGGCAGGATCTCCAGCACCAGGTCGATGCCTTTCTGTTCGACCAGCCGGCTGATGATGGCGAACATCGGAATCGTGTTATCAACCGGCAGTCCGAATTCTTCCTGCAGGGCGCGCTTGTTCTCGGTCTTGTGGAACAGGCAACGGCGATTGAATTGCACCGGAATCTGCAGGTCCTTGCCGGGATTCCATACCGAGTAGTCGACGCCGTTGAGGATACCGGTCAGGGTGTCCTTGCGGTGGCTCAACAGTCCTTCCAGTCCGCAACCGAACTTCTTCGTGCGGATCTCTCTGGCATATGTCGGGCTTACCGTCGTCAGCCAGTCAGCGAAAATCAGTCCACCCTTGATAAAGGAAAAGTGGTCGTGAAATTCCATCGCCTCCATTGACCACCAGCGTGATGGCAGTTTCAGGGTCTTGAAGGTCTTGAAGTCAAACAGGCCCTGGTAGGCGAGGTTATGGATGGTAAAAATGGAAGCAGGCGCCGGTTGTGTGTCCTTCAGCATGGCCGGTACCAGCCCGGTCTGCCAGTCATTGCAATGCACGATATCAGGTTGCCAGTTGAGCCCGGCGGCATTCATGGCAATCGCGTGAATGGCCTTGCAGAACACCGTAAAGCGTTCGGCGTTGTCCGGCCATTCGGTACCATCCCTGCGGGTATAGGGATTGCCGCTGCGATCGAAGTGCGCAGGCGAGTCGACCAGCAGGAGCTTGACGTTACCGCCCGGCAGGCGGCCGGACAGAATCCGCACCGGATCGCTGAGCGGGTCGAGTTCAAGGTAGGCTACCAGGTGCAGATTGTTTGCACGCTGCAGAACCTGCCGATAGGCCGGGATGATGACACGAATATCCTGCCGCTGGCTGAGGATGGCGCGCGGCAGGCTGCCGGCAACATCGGCAAGGCCGCCGGTCTTGATTAACGGGTGGGCTTCACTGCTTGCGAAAAGAATCTTCATTCGTGCCTGCGCGTCAGATTATTGTCATTCCGGTAATTTGCCGAACCGCAAGGTTGCGGCATGTGTTCAATGAGGTCAACTTGTATGGCTTGCGTTTTAATATAAAGTGATTATTCTTCACGCAGTGGTATGGGGACGGTTCGATCTGCCAGTTAAAAACTGCAAGTTAACGGTTTTCCGCGATCGCCGCTATCATCTGCATACAGCTCTATTCCAGGGGGGGGTTATGGCACAGATGGATCCATGGGAATCCGGCAGCCGTACGCGGCTACGGGAAGATTTCGTTGATGGTCTCAGGCATTTCAGGAGCGATGACTGGGAAGGCGCCTTGCCGCTATTCCGCAAGGCGGACGAAAATGCCGATATGGATGATGTCTATCAGAACCGCTATACCTCGTTTCACGGTCTTGCCCGTGTTCTGATGGGTGATAAGAATGGCGTCAAGTTATGCCGCAAGGCCGCGGTTGGTGAACAGAATGACGTCGAGGTGTATTACAACCTGGCCATGGCGGAACACCGCCTCGACTACCGCGAAAGTGCCTATACCGCCCTGCGTCGCGGGCTGAGGATCGACAAGGGACACCCCGGTTTGATACGCCTGGAACAGGAATTTACCCTCCGCGAGAAATGCAAGCTCGTACCCGGTGTGCGGCGTGACGGATTTATCAACCGGACGCTTGGCAAGATGTTTCGCGGTAGCCGCAAGCCCTGGAACAGTCGCTGACAGTTATATCGACACTGGCTCGTTACTACCTCATTGTAAAACCCGGTTTTTACTATGGCCGGGTTTTTTATTGTCCACGGGTAATGCCGACTGGATTTGCCTATAATTGTTGTCGGGAGTCGGCCAGGCAGTCGCTTCGCTTATGCGAGGAGGAAAGTCCGGGCTCCACAGGGCAGGGTGCCAGGTAACACCTGGGGGGCGTGAGTCCATGGAAAGTGCCACAGAAAATATACCGCCTGTGTTCGCACAGGTAAGGGTGAAATGGTGCGGTAAGAGCGCACCGCGCGGCTGGTAACAGGCGTGGCAGGGTAAACCCCACCCGGAGCAAGACCAAATAGGGGAACCATGATGCGGCCCGCATCGTTCCCGGGTAGGTCGCTTGAGGTACACGGTGACGTGTATCCCAGATGAATGACTGTCCACGACAGAACCCGGCTTATCGGCCGGCTCCTTTATTCAAACACAAGCCGTAGCCTGGATGAAGGCGCGTAGCGCCGGAATCCGGGGAAATGAACTGACATCTGCCCCGGATTCCGCTGTGCTCCATCCGGGCTACGGTCTACAGCCTTTGTCATGGCTGTATTCATGGAATCGCACCTCCAAACAAAGTATATTCTGCAATTACCGACGTTTACTGATCCCCCATGACCCGCAAGCTCTATATCAAGACCCACGGCTGCCAGATGAACGAGTACGACTCGTCGAAAATGGCGGACGTGCTGGCAGGCTCCCACGCGCTCGAAATAACGGCCGATCCGGCCGCTGCCGATGTGCTGTTGCTGAACACCTGTTCGATCCGCGAGAAGGCGCAGGAGAAAGTGTTTTCCGAACTCGGTCGCTGGAAAGAGCTGAAAGAGCAGCGCCCGGACCTGGTGATCGGTGTCGGTGGCTGCGTCGCCAGTCAGGAGGGCAATGCCATTCGTGCGCGGGCACCGTATGTCGATATCGTGTTCGGGCCACAGACACTGCATCGCCTGCCGCAGATGCTGGATGATGCCCGGCGTGCACGCCAGCCGGTCATCGATATCAGCTTTCCCGAGATTGAGAAGTTTGATTGTCTGCCGGCGCCGAAGGCGGATGGCCCGACGGCATTTGTGTCGATCATGGAAGGCTGCAGCAAGTATTGCAGTTTCTGTGTTGTGCCATACACCCGTGGCGAGGAGGTAAGTCGACCATTCGATGACCTGATTGCCGAGGTCGCGGCCCTGGCGGAGCAGGGTGTCAGGGAGGTCACATTGCTGGGCCAGAACGTCAATGCCTATCGCGGCGTCATGCACGATGGCGAGATTGCCGACCTTGGCGTACTGATTACCTGGATTGCTGCCATTGATGGCATTGACCGCATCCGCTATACCACTTCACATCCGCTGGAGATGAATGACAGCCTGATCAATGCCTACACAGAAGTGCCGGAGCTGGTCGGTCATCTGCACCTGCCGGTACAGAGTGGTTCCGACCGCATACTGGCGCTGATGAAACGCAATCACACGGCGCTGGAGTACAGATCCATTATCCGGCGACTGCGAGAGGCGCGTCCCGGTATCAGTATCTCCTCGGACTTTATTGTCGGTTTCCCGGGCGAGACCGATGAGGATTTCGAGCAGACCATGGCGCTGATCGAGGCCGTTGGTTACGACCATTCCTTCAGTTTCATCTATAGCCAGCGCCCCGGTACACCAGCCACCAGCCTGCCGGATGATGTGCCGGCCAGTGCCAGGAAGGAGCGACTGGCCCGCCTGCAGGCCCGGATTGTTGAAATGGCCGGGGCCATCAGCCAGTCCATGGTCGGCAATATCGAGCGCATCCTGGTTGAGAAGCCCTCGCGCAAGGACCCGGCACAGTTAAGTGGTCGCACCGGGAACAACCGGGTGGTAAATTTCGACGCCGATCCCTCACTGATTGGCCGGTTTGTCGAGGTGAAAATAACCGAGGCCTTGCCGAACTCCCTGCGCGGTATACTTGTCTCAATAGAAGACCGTCCTGAACCGGCAAGCCGTTACGCCTGACGCCATTGAATTCGCCGATACATTCCGTTGACATCACCCTTGAGCCTGCCGATAACGAGCGCCTGGCAGAGCTCTGCGGACAGTTCGACCAGCACTTGCATCAACTCGAGGAACGCCTGGGTGTTGAAATAAACAACCGCGGCAACCGGTTCCGCATCATCGGTGACGCAAGCCCGGTACAACATGCCGGGGAGATCCTGCAGAGACTCTACGAGGAAACGGCGAACGGGGTCCTGACACCCGAGAAGATTCACCTTTACCTGCAGGAAGACGATGCCACGCCGGCGGGTGAGCAGCGTCTGGACATGTCAGGCAGCCTGATCATCCGGACACCGCACAGCATGATCATGCCGCGCGGTGTTAACCAGAAGCATTACCTGCAGAACATCATCAAGAACGACCTGAATTTCGGTGTTGGCCCGGCCGGTACCGGCAAGACCTATATTGCGGTTGCCTGTGCAGTACAGGCGCTGGAGCAGGAGAAAGTCAGCCGGCTGGTACTGGTGCGTCCGGCGGTAGAGGCGGGCGAGCGTCTTGGCTTTCTGCCCGGCGACATGAGCCAGAAAGTTGATCCTTACCTGCGGCCCTTATATGACGCACTCTATGAAATGCTGGGTATCGACCGGGTGGCGAAGCTGATCGAACACAATGTTATCGAGGTTGCGCCGCTGGCCTTTATGCGCGGCCGCAGCCTGAATGATGCCTTCATCATTCTTGATGAAGGTCAGAATACAACGGTTGAACAGATGAAGATGTTCCTTACCCGTATCGGCTTTGGTTCAACCGCCGTGGTTACCGGTGACATCACCCAGATTGATCTGCCCAAGGCAACCCAGTCCGGTCTGCGCCAGGTTATTGATGTTCTCAAGAACCATGACGGTATCAGTTTTACCTTCTTCGCCTCGCATGATGTCGTGCGGCACCCGCTGGTACAGCGGATCATCAATGCGTATGACAGCTACGACCATTCCGGCACAGATGAGTCCTGAGGTGTGGCATCTGCCGTGTTTACGTCAGCATGACTGACCGGCCAGGCATAGAAATCCAGTACGCCATGTCGGCAGAAGGACTGCCGGCCGAAGACAGCGTGCGCCAATGGGCCGGGTTGGCGCTGGCGGATACTGCCGGTAATCCGGAACTGACCATCCGTATCGTTGACGAGGCCGAGATCACGGCCCTCAACCACCGGTACCGGGGCAAGGATTACCCCACCAACGTACTGTCGTTTCCCTATCAGGCATTGCCCGGTGTCGAGTCATCCTTGCTGGGTGATGTCGTTATCTGTGCGCCGGTTGTTGTGCGCGAGGCTGTGGCGCAGTCGAAGGTGCTGGATGCGCACTGGGCGCACATGGTTATTCATGGTGTATTGCATCTGCTTGGTTATGATCACCATGATTCCGGCGAGGCGACCCGGATGGAGCAGCATGAAACCGGACTGCTGAACCAGCTTGGGTATGCCGATCCCTACCTGTGATATTTCAATTGTCCTGCCATTGCGCCGATACGTTATGATGACGGGTAACAACTCTGTTCCTTGCGAATCCATGCCGCGGAAGGTCTATTCCGGACAGCATAAACGACTTCATTAAGTAGAGGTAACCAACTGTTATTCAATGAATAAAGACCGACCTCCCAACGGCCCCGCAATGCCCGCCTGGCTGTCCGGACTGAAACAGGCGCTACTGCGGGAGCCGACCGACAACGAGCAGCTGGTAGAGTTGCTGCGCACTGCCCAACAAAAGAACCTGTTTGATACCGATGTCCTCGCCATGCTCGAGGGTGTACTGCATGTGGATGACATGCAGGTGCGTGACATCATGATTCCCCGTTCCCAGGTTGTCATGCTGGACCGTGATGCCGGGCCGCAGGAGTTGCTGCGCAAGGTGGTGGAATCCGGACACTCGCGTTTTCCGGTCATTGGTGAAAGCCGTGATGAAGTGATTGGCATCCTGCTGGCAAAAGACCTGTTGCGTTATTCATTCGAACAGCAGGGTGGACATTTCAATGTTCGCGAGGTGTTGCGACCGGCCGTGTTCGTACCGGAAAGCAAGCGTCTCGATATCCTGCTCAAGGAGTTTCGTGCCAGTCAGAACCACATTGCCATCGTTGTTGATGAGTACGGTGGTGTTGCCGGTATCGTGACCATCGAGGATGTGCTGGAACAAATTGTCGGCGAAATCGAGGACGAGCATGATGTCGAGGAAGAGGACACCATTCGCAAGCATAGCGAGATGCACTACACGGTCAAGGCGCTCACGCTGGTCGAGGATTTCAATGAATATTTCGGTACGGATTTCTCCGATGATGAATTCGATACCATCGGTGGTTACGTGGTGAATCATTTCGGACACCTGCCAAAGCGTGGTGAACGCGTCTTGATCGACAATATTCTCTTCAAGGTGCTGCGCGCTGATAATCGACGAGTACACATGCTGCAGTTAACGGTGCTGCCACAGCCGGCTGAACAGTCCGGCGCGCGCGCAGACCAGCAGGTGTTGTGACCGTATCGCCAGCAGTCAGCGGGGCAGCCGTGCTGCTTGCCGGTGTTGTTGCGGTCACGGCGTTTGCGCCATTTGGCTGGTACCCGGCGGCAATTCTTGCCTTCGCAGTACTGTTTAACCAATGGTTGTGTGATACCCCCGGGCAGGCGTTCCGGCACGGTGCGCTGTTTGGCGCAGGTTTCTTCGGTGCCGGTATCTCCTGGGTCTACGTCAGTGTGCACACTTACGGGCATGTACACCCGCTTGCCGCCGGGCTGGTGACGGTCATACTGGTTGCTTTTCTGTCCGTGTATCCCGCCTTGCTCGGTTATCTGCTAAAACGCAGTCGACGGGTATATTCCATGACCGCCATGGTGCTGGTGTTCCCGGCCGGCTGGGTGCTGTCCGAGTGGCTGCGTGGCTGGCTGTTTTCCGGTTTTCCCTGGCTGAGTATCGGTACCAGCCAGATTGATGGCCCACTGGGTGGTTTTGCGCCACTGGTTGGTGTGCCGGGTATCGGCCTGGCTGTCGGCCTCAGTGCCGCGTTGCTGGTCGCTGCCGTGCGTGGCCGGCTAAAAATTATCAGTCTGGCAATGCTGGCTGTGCTCTGGCTGGGCGGTTATGTGTTCAACCAGATCGAGTGGACCCGGCCACGTGGTGAGCCGCTCAAGGTGGCGCTGATACAGGGCAATATCACCCAGGATAACAAGTGGGCGCCGGGTAACCTGATGAATACCCTGACACGCTACGGTGAGCTGACTTTTGCGCAGCCGGATATTGATCTGTTTGTGTGGCCGGAAACGGCAATCCCCGCGTTCCATCACCAGGTCGCGGACAATTACCTGCCGCATCTCGAAACAGAATTGCGTAACCATGGCAGTACACTGCTGACCGGTATTCCGGTGCTGGAAAAGGATAGCTGGGAGTACTACAACGCGGTCGTATCACTGGGTGGTGAACGGGCCTTTTACTACAAGCAGCACCTGGTACCGTATGGCGAGTACCTGCCACTGCGCTGGTTGATCGGCAGTGGTCTGGATGCGCTGGCGGTACCCAATGCCGATTTCTCCGAGGGCGGCGATGATCAGCCGTTGTTGATGGCCGCCGGTGTGCCGGTATCCTCATCCATTTGTTTCGAGGTGGTGTTCGGCGAGCAGATTATCCGGGATTTGCCGGAGGCAGGCTTGCTGGTCAATGTCAGTAACGACGCCTGGTTCGGGGACTCACTGGCGCCAC
The DNA here is from genome assembly GCA_039714155.1 of Pseudomonadota bacterium. Classification (GTDB taxonomy): domain Bacteria; phylum Pseudomonadota; class Gammaproteobacteria; order UBA9214; family UBA9214; genus SZUA-186. The sequence continues at coordinate 53,941 of JBDLJX010000006.1, forward strand.
AGCAGCACCTGGAGATGGCACGTATGCGGGCGAAGGAGACCGGCCGCCCGATGCTGCGCGCGACCAATACCGGCATCACGGCAGTGGTAGACGGGCAGGGCACCGTTGTTGCCCGCAGTGCACAGTTTGAAGAGGCGGTGGTGACGGCCACGGTTATGCCGCGGCAGGGGGCAACGCCGTATGTGCGGCTGGGTAACTGGCCGGTGGTGGTGGTGTCGCTGATGCTGGTGTTGTTACCCTTGGCCCGCACTTCTCACCGCGGGGCGAGCCGGTAGCCCGGATTCCGCTACGCTCCATTCGGGCTACAGTCTGTGTACAGTCCAGTCACTCGAGCTTTTCCCTGACGGTCTGGCGATGGTAGACGGTGTGGCCACAAGTCGGGCAGTCAGGGATATATCCAGTCGCGTGGAAACGGATTGTTGCGCCGCACGAATCGCATACCAGTGTCCCGGGCCCGGCAACCTCGCCGGCATTCCAGCGCGGGCCTTCCTCGATATCGTGTTCAAACTGCTGGATTTCCAGTTTGGTGTGGTCAGCCACGCGCAACAGGACGTCCAGCAGGCGGTCTTCCAGCAGGGAGATGTCAAAACGCAGCCAGTCGCCGAGTTCGTGGCCGGTTTCCGCCAGGTGCTGGCCGGCGTCATGCAGGTCGCGCTGCAGGTAGCTGGCAACCTTCTCGGCTTCCTCTACCGTCAGTTCCTCCAGTTCGACGGCCGTGTCCCGGGCCTTGCTGATGGCACGCTTCAGTTGCGGCGGGGTGTGCTCGCCAGCTTCCTCGATGGCCGTTTTCACGCGTACCATCATGTTGTTGTACGCATCCAGCCATTGTTCGCGTGTGGATTTCTCGTCGTCCATATGCCTGCCCTGTTTGCTGTAGATTCTCCTAGTTTGGCCCAAATCGCTATCAAGTTGAAGGAATTTGCGTTTCCTTGTTGTGGGCAATTACGAGGCTACGGTATTCTTCCGCCTTCCGCGCAAATCAATCACTTGTAACCGATGGACAGCAGCTACCAGCCTGAACAGATAGAGGCCACCGCCCGTGAATTCTGGGAAACCGGGCAGACCTTCCGGGTCAGCGAAGACCCGGACCGGGAGAAGTACTACTGCCTGTCGATGTTTCCCTATCCAAGCGGGCGCCTGCATATGGGCCATGTGCGCAATTACACCATCGGTGATGTCATTAGCCGCTACCAGCGTATGCAGGGCAGGAACGTGTTGCAGCCGATGGGCTGGGACGCCTTCGGCCTGCCGGCCGAGAATGCCGCCATTCAGAACAAGGTGCCGCCGGCAAAATGGACCCGTGAGAATATTGACTACATGCGCAACCAGCTCAAGCAGCTGGGCTTCGGTTATGACTGGGACCGCGAAATTGCCACCTGCGACCCGGAGTACTACCGCTGGGAGCAATGGTTCTTTACCCGCCTGTTCGAGCGGGGGGTGGTCTATAAAAAGACGGCCGTGGTGAACTGGGACCCGGTTGACCAGACCGTGCTGGCCAATGAACAGGTCATCGATGGCAAGGGCTGGCGCTCCGGGGCGCCGGTGGAACGCCGCGAGATTCCACAATGGTTCCTGAAAATCACCGACTATGCCGACGAGCTGCTGGCCGATATCGATACACTCGATGGCTGGCCCGAGCAGGTGCGCACCATGCAGCGCAACTGGATCGGTCGTTCCGAGGGTATCGAGATGCGGTTCGGTATCAGCGGGCGTGACGAGACCTTGCCCATATACACAACACGTCCCGACACGGTAATGGGCGTGACTTTCGTCGCGGTGGCGCCGGAACATGCGCTGGCGGCAGATGCGGCCGCAGGCAACCCGGCCCTGCAGGCCTTTATCGATGAATGCCGTAATACCCGTGTGGCGGAAGCCGATATGGCGACGCTGGAAAAGAAGGGCATCGATACCGGCCTGAAAGCCGTACACCCGATTAGCGGTGACGAGGTGCCAGTCTGGGCCGCGAATTTCGTGCTGATGGAATACGGCGCCGGTGCTGTCATGGCTGTGCCGGCGCATGACCAGCGTGATTATGAATTTGCGCAGCAGAACGGTATTGCCATTACCCGGGTGATTCGCCCGGCAGACAACAGTCAGGAGGCAGATCTGTCCAGGGCTGCATTTACCGACAAGGGGGTGTTACAGGATTCAGGTGAATTCAGTGGCTTGACCTCGGCACAGGCCTTCGATGCCATTGCCGACTGGCTGGAACGTGAGGGCAGGGGGGCACGGCAGGTGAATTTCCGCCTGCGTGACTGGGGCGTCTCCCGGCAGCGTTACTGGGGCTGCCCGATCCCGATTATCAACTGTCCGGACTGCGGTGCAGTGCCGGTGCCGGAAGCCGATCTGCCGGTAATCCTGCCGACCGAGGTCGAGATCGATGCCACCGGCTCGCCATTGAAGAAGATGGCCGCCTTTATCGAGACCCGTTGTCCGCAATGCGATGGCAAGGCCGAGCGCGAGACCGACACCTTCGACACCTTTTTCGAGTCGTCCTGGTATTTCGCCCGTTATACCTGTGCCGACCAGGACGACGGCATGCTGGATGAACGCGCCAATTACTGGCTGCCGGTCGACCAGTACATCGGCGGCATCGAGCACGCGGTATTACACCTTTTATATGCACGCTTTTTTAACAAGCTCATGCGCGACGAGGGCCTGCTCGAGGCCGATGAACCGTTTAACTGCCTGCTGACACAGGGCATGGTGCTGAAGGACGGCACCAAGATGTCCAAGTCGAAAGGCAATACGGTAGACCCGCAGGGACTGATCGATCGCTACGGCGCCGATACCGTGCGGTTATTCACCATGTTTGCCGCGCCACCGGAGCAATCACTGGAATGGTCGGACTCTGCCGTCGAAGGCGCCTCACGTTTTCTCAAGCGGCTCTGGAAACAGGTGCATGCACATGTCGCCAGTGGTGCAGCAGGTGAACCGGATGTCAATGCGCTAAGCGATGCGCAGAAGGCCATACGCTGCTCGGTGCATGGTACGCTGGCCAAGGTCAGTGACGATATCGGCCGGCGCTATACCTTCAATACGGCGATTGCCGCCAACATGGAACTGCTGAACGAGTTGAACCGATTCAGCGATGACTCGGCGCAGGGACGGGCAGTTATGCAGGAGGCGCTGGAGATGGTGGTACTGATGCTGTCCCCGGTTGTGCCGCACATCACCCATGCGCTCTGGTCTGCGCTGGGCAAACAGGAGGCCGTAGTCAACTGCCGCTGGCCGGCAGTGGACGAGTCGGCGCTGGTGCAGGCGGCGGTCAACCTGGTGATCCAGGTCAACGGCAAGGTGCGTGGCCGGATCGATGTGCCGGTCGAGATCGGCAAGGATGCCCTGCAGGACCTGGTTATCAATGAATCCAATGTGCAAAAACACGTCCAGGGCAAGCCGGTGAAGAAGTTCATTATCGTGCCGGGCAAGCTGGTGAACATCGTTGTCTGACATGCCGCACTCACGAGTCCTGTTGTCATGCTTGCTGGTCACCCTGCTGACGTTGCTCGCAACCGGCTGTGGCTTCCACCTGCGTGGCAGCGAAGGGCTGCCGGACAGTATGGCCGTGACCTACATCCAGGGCGCCAAACCGTGGTCATCGATATACGAGGACTTTCGGGATGCACTGGAGGACCATGGCGCGACAGTTACCGAGCAGCGAGACGAAGCCACAGCGGTGCTGCGGATTATCGAGAACGATAGCCGTATGGATGTGCTCACGGTGGACATCGGCGGCAAGGTACAGGAATTGCTGCTCAGTCATCTGGTGCGTTTCAAGGTGACGGCGCCCGGGCAGGAAGTCCTGCTCGATGAACAGTCGGTTACGGCAAAACGCGATTTCGTCTTCAACAAAAACGACATCCTGGCGAAGGAGCGCGAGTCCCGCTTTATCCGCAAGGAACTGCAGCGCGACGTGGTGAATCTCTCCATGCTGCGAATCATGACTGCGAAACAATAGCCAGCCCGCACTTCTCACCACGATGACGAGCCCTCGCTTGATCTTTGAATCCACAGCACATTTTCTTCAGTCGGAAATACAGTCCGTATTCCGCTCCTTCAGAAAATGCG
>JBDLJX010000007.1:0-51632 GCA_039714155.1 Pseudomonadota bacterium
CCGTAGCCGTAACCGGGATAACCACCATAGCCCCACGGGCCACCGCCCCAGGGACCACCATAGTAATTACTACCACCCCACCAGGCGCTGGCCGTGCTGGCACCGAGGGTGGCAGCGCCGGCAACGACTGTAGCGGCAACAAGCTTGGTCAATTTCTTCATGAGTTTTCTCCTGATGCTAAACTTGATTATCATCGCCGGACAGAATCAAACCGGCTAACGTCAGAGAAAGTATAGACAAATATTGCGCCGTTCTCCTAGTCCGGAAGGCGGTCAGCAGGCCCGGAATGTTGCCTAATTCAGCCTTTGTTGATTTAGATCAAATTCGGCATATCCAGCATGACTGACAACCCAAAATGCCCCGGCGTCTCACGAACGGAACGCCTGTCCATGGTGAGCGGGCTAGTGCTCTATCCATGTGATAATTACGGATTCAGCGTCCCTGTGGTGTTTCGCAGCAAGGCGCAGTGCGAAGGCAATGGTTATTCCCTTGTCGAGCACTGGAACGCAGCGGCGGGACACCACAGGGACGCCCTTCGGGTTAGCTTGTCAACGCCCACGGACTGCGTTCCGCCTCTTGACAAGGGAATGGCCATTGCCTGCGAGGCGCGCCTTGCCGTGAACGTTGACAAGCTAACTGAACTCGCAATTATCACATGGATAGAGCACTAGTCATAGCCGGCGTTATACTCGCCTGCATGTCATCACTACTTCATGCCAGCGGCGCCACACCGGCACTCGCGCCATGCCCGGACAAACCGAATTGTGTATCCAGCCAGGCGACTGACCGTCAACACGCCATCGAGCCGTTCAGCTTCAGCGATGACCCCGCCACAGCCTGGACCCGACTAAAGAACGTCCTGCAGCAACAGCCGCGTACCCGCATTATCACGGCGCAGGGCACTTACCTGCATGCTGAATTCCGCAGCCTGGTATTTCGTTTTGTCGATGATGTCGAGTTTGTCATGCAACCGGAGCAACAAATCATCCAGCTGCGTTCGGCCTCACGCACCGGTTACAGTGATTTCGGTGTCAACCGGCGCCGTATTGAACAGCTGCGCAAACTGTTTTCCGGGGCAGTTCGCTGAGATGCAGGAAGAGGGCGTCATAAAGTTCGACCTGCAGTTCAGTACCAGCGAACCGGTTGCCTGCGCCACACTGGCCGACCTCAACGCCTGGCGCCGGATACTGTGGCAACTGCAACTCATCGGCCAGGACCCGGCGCGTTATGGCGGCTATGGTTTTGGCAACGTCAGCCAGCGCATGAATGACGTTAATGAGACAAGCGGCAAATGCCGCTTTATCATCAGCGGCACCCAGACCGGTGATCTGCCACAGCTTGATGCCAGTCACTATGCCATCGTCAATGAATATGATGCCAGCACCAACCGGATAGTGGCGGAGGGTCCGGTACGACCCTCATCCGAGTCACTGACGCACGGCATGATCTATGAGATGGATACAGACATCAGGGTGGTACTGCACGTGCATTCACCGGCTATCTGGACACACGCGGACCGCCTGCATATTCCCGTGACTGACGCGGCCGTCGCCTACGGCACACCGGCGATGGCCGCTGAAGTCCGGCGCCTGTTTACTGACACCGATGTCAGGCACAAGGGCATACTCGGCATGGCTGGCCATGAAGACGGCATTGTCAGTTTTGGCACCACAGCCGGGGAGGCAGGTAGTGTATTATTACGCAGCCTGGCCGCCAGCCTGGCGGCACAAGAACTACCGGATTAAACAATTAAACAATTAAACAAGGAGAGACAGGGCCATGGCCAGTGAAGATGAAACAGTCACAGTAGCTGAAGAAATTGCAACGGTAACCGAGGCACTACCGACCAGTATCGATGAAATCAGCCACCTCTGGGCACAAGTCCAGGAACTTATTACCGTCTGGGGTCTGAAAGTCATCGCCGCGATCGCGATATTCATCATCGGTAAATGGATTGCCAGGGCTATTCGCACAGGCATCCGCCGCACGATGGAAAAAACCGACACCGATCCAATCATTATCGGCTTCGTCGGCAGCATCACCTACATCGCCTTGCTGGCCTTTGTCATCATCGCGGCGCTCGGGCAGCTGGGTATCCAGACGACATCCTTCATCGCCATTCTGGGTGCCGCCGGCCTGGCCATTGGCCTGGCATTGCAGGGCTCACTGGCCAACTTCGCCGCCGGCTTCCTGATGATCATCTTCCGCCCGTTCAAGGTCGGTGATTTCATCGAGGGCGCCGGTGTCTCCGGGGTTGTGGAAGCAATCCAGATCTTCACGACAACACTGAAAACACCGGACAACAAGAGCATCATTATTCCGAATGCAAAACTGTCCGGTGACAACATCATCAATTACTCGGCCCAGGCGACGCGCCGAGTCGAAATGACCGTCGGGGTTGCCTACGACGCCGACCTGTCGAAAGTCAGGGATGTGCTGAAGGACATTATCAGCAAGGAATCACGCGTACATTCCGATCCCGAGCCACTGATTGCCGTTGCCGAGCTCGCCGACAACAGCGTGAATTTTGTTGTACGGGTCTGGACAGATACGGGTGACTACTGGGGCGTCAAGTTCGACATGACCGAAACCATAAAGAACCGCTTTGATGAGGCGGGCATCGGCATCCCGTTCCCGCAACGTGATGTCCATATCGTCAGCGGCCAGGTCGCGTAATTGCACCAGCAGGAGTGGATACATATGGGGTCTGCACCAGCAAGCAGACAAACCCTTCCCGGACACCCCGTATACGGGTCCATATCCTATTTAACATAATATACATTATACGCAATAACAGATATATGCCATTTGCTAATACACCCCCGATGCAGAGGCCGCCAAACGTTATCTACAGCTCAAGCAACGACTGGAACTGGAATATGGCGCCAGCAACGTGAGTGATAACTGCCCGCTGTTGACGCCCTGAAACTGCCGACTACCTGTGACACAGGTAATCCCGGCGAGGTGTAAAATACAGCGGGTAATTTCTTCATGGCGATGAACCCTCCAGGGGTGTTGTCCGGATCAATAACACTCAGACCGTTTTTAAAATCCTTCAGTAAAGTGATCATAAATAACAGAATTACTAGAGGCTATACGACCGTCACATAATCAGATGCTACGCAACCTGCTTACAATCATACTGGCATGTGTGTTTGCCCGCCCTGCTCTCGCCGATATCCATATTCGGCCACCGGCGGATATTGGTGTTATTGGCCAGGTGCAATACATCAAGGCGCATGCAGACGAAACCTTGCTGGATATCGCCCGTGATTATGATATTGGCCAGAACGAGATCCTGGTCGCCAATCCCGACGTCGACCGCTGGTTGCCGGGTGACGGCACCGTCATCACCCTGCCAAAGCGCCATGTCCTGCCGGACGCGAAACGCGACGGCCTGATACTCAACCTGCCGGAGATGCGCCTGTATTATTTTCCCGCTGAAACGCCGGTGGTCATCACTCACCCGGTCAGCATCGGCCGCATGGACTGGGAAACCCCGCTGGGTCTGACGAAGGTCGTTGCCAAGAAAATAGACCCAACCTGGACGCCACCGCAATCCATCAAGAACGAAGCACTGGCTGCCGGTGAACCGCTACCGGATGTCATTCCTGCCGGACCGGACAACCCGCTGGGGCGCTACGCGATGCGCCTGGGTGTACCGGGTTACCTGATACACAGTACCAACAAACCCTGGGGTGTCGGCATGCGTGTCACGCATGGTTGTGTACGCATGTATCCGGAAGATATTGAGGCCTTATTCGATGACATCCCGGTTGGCGCACCCGTGCAGATCGTCAACCAGCCAATAAAACTCGGCTGGCTGGCCGACAGTCTGTATCTGGAGATTCATCCGATCATGGAGGATGCCGGCGACAACCCGGTGATCGATATGCAGACTGTGCTTGACCGCATTGCCGAATTTGTCGGTGAGCGGCCGGTGCAACTCAATGGCCGCGCCATCCGCCTGACCGTGGAAACCCGGCACGGTATGCCGGTCCTGATATCGCGGTGAACATTCCCCGCGGGGCGCAGGTCCTACCAACAGAATACCTTTCCCCGCGGGGCGCAGGTCCTACTTGTACATCGCCTTCTTGAACATGCGGTCGATCTTCGCCTGGCTGGCATCGGCGGATGCCTTGGCGTCATTGGCCGTGCTCATGGCCTGCCCGGCAAGCGCTTTGGCATCGGCCGCTTCCCTGCGCGCGGCGGCAGCATCGGCCTTGGCCTCGTTGGCAGTTGCATTCGCCGCATCGACCTGCGCCTTAAGGTTGTTCAAATCGGATGTTGTGGCACAACCGGACAGGCCCGTTGCCAGAACAGCCAGCACCAGCAGGCCCGCACGCATATCAGTTATTCCTTTCATCACATTCTCCTTCAGCTGAGATTCTGCCGCGACTTCGCCACGGCAGCGCCTATCGTATCTCGATCCGGGTGCCAATGTGTACCCATTGCATCAATTCATCGAGTTGCTCGTTGGTCAGGGCCACGCAACCATTGGTCCAGTTGTACATTTCATGGATTCCCGGGGCGCCCTTGCCGATGCCGTGGATACCGATTTGCCCGCCCAGCGGGGTATTCTGGGGTGGTATCTTGCCGTTTTTGTGTGCCCGGCTAATGGCCAGCCAGTCGCCCTCCTCCAGCTTCATATTCTCCCAGGCACGCCAGGCACGCTTGCGGTCCGGGTAGTCCAGGCCGAGAAAACGGTGGAAACGCGAGTCCTCACTGATCCAGGCAACCCTGAAACTGCCGATCGGGGTACGCTGGTCACCACTTATCTTGTTACGCGCCACGCCATCACGGCCGATGGCAATACCGTCATAGCGGTGCACCTGCATGGTGCCCTGCATGACCATGAGTTTCAGATTGACGGTATCCACCAGCAGCCAGATCTCATCACCCTGCCCGTCTGCGGCATGCGACAGACTGCAGGCCACAAACAGACCGAACAGGACTCCGGTAAAGCGTTTCATGCGGGCGATTGTGCAGGTGATACAGTCCGTCTGCAATGCGTTATGCTTTCCCCATGACTGCCAGCGATTTCAACCTCGACCCCGAGCTGATTTATCTCAACCACGCAGCCGTGTCCCCCTGGCCACGGCGTACCGCCGAAGCCGTCAAGGCATTCGCAGATGAAAATGCCACGCTCGGCTCAACACACTATCCGCGCTGGGTAAAGACTGAACAGACCCTCAGGGAACAACTGCAGCGCCTTATCAATGCCGAATCCAGTACTGAGATTGCCCTGTTGAAGAACACCTCCGAGGCCCTGTCACTCGTTGCCTACGGCCTGCCCTGGCAGCAGGGCGACAACGTCGTCATCAGTAACCAGGAATTTCCCTCCAACCGGATCGTCTGGGAATCACTGGCAAAGTATGGCGTTGACACCCTGGCCGCTGATATCACCCATAGCGATGCTCCCGAAGCGGCCATCATTGACCGGATCAATGATCACACCCGCCTGGTATCGGTCAGCTCGGTGCAATACGGTACGGGATTGAAGCTGGATCTTGAACAGATTGGTACAGCCTGTCGTGAACGCGACATCCTCTTCTGCGTCGATGCCATCCAGAGCCTTGGTGCCGTAAATTTCGATGCACAGGCCTGCCATGCCGACTTCGTCATGGCCGACGGTCACAAGTGGATGCTGGGGCCGGAAGGTATCGCCTTGTTTTATTGTCGTCGTGACGTCATGGACCGACTGGACCTGAAACAGTATGGCTGGCACATGGTGGAGGATTACGGCAACTTTGCAAACAGTGACTGGGAAGCTGCGCGCAGCGCACGCCGGTTTGAATGCGGCAGTCCGAACATGACCGGCATCCATGCCCTGCATGCCAGCCTGTCTTTAATCGAGGAAGTCGGCATTACAACCATTGAACGACTGGTACTGGAGAACAGTCGCTTCATGATCGACCATCTTCACCAGCACAAGGAAAGTTTCGAACTGATTACACCTGCCAATGATAACCGGCATACCGGTATTGTCACATTCCGCCCCCGCAATGAAACACCGGAATCACTGTTTGACCGGCTGATAGCAGCGCAGGTCAGTTGTGCCCTGCGCGGTGGCGGTGTGCGCTTCTCACCGCATTACTACACGCCACGCAAGCACCTGGTAAAGGCGCTGGCGTTACTGGAAGAATAACGACAGGTGTGTATGGCGCACCCTGCAAAACCGAAAATGCTGTTGCAGGATCGAATTCATTCGCGATTCGATTTGGTGAAACGTGCTGGTTACATTTCCGTGACGGAAGCTGGCGTTGTCAAATGCTCCCAGCATGCTCTTTGCATTTGCATGCTGCATGGCAAGATCGTGATGGGAACCCTGCCACGATTCAAACTGCGCTGCATGACATGATATGCGGGCATTCGCACCGACAAATCCCGTGTTTGCCGACAGCACACCGGGCAACAAGAGGAATACAATTGCCGGAAAGGAAAGATATCGCTTCATCGAACTTCCAGTTTGCTCGAAAAAAGGGGGTAAAAAAAAGGGGTCGGTGCCGGTTCTTTGTAAAAGCGAGCATATGGGGTCAGATCTTGAATCTTGAATACCCAACTCAAAGTGATTTCAAGATTCAAGACCTGACCCCTCCCTCTAGTGCTCTATCAATGTGATAATTACGGATTCAGCAATTATCACATTGATAGAGCACTAATCAGCCATATAATCCCGATGAACCGTATCAATATCATTCTCGCGGTCGTGATTGCGACAACCACCATCAGTCTCTGGGCGCTGATGAATCGTCCTGAGTCCGAACCGGCCTGGCCTGCAGTCATCCAGGGCTTTTCATTCTCACCGATGCAGGCGCACCATGATCCGATCGACCAGATACTGCCGGGCATCGAGGACATCGATACCGATCTGCAGTTGCTGCAGGGAAAAACCCATGCCATCAGAACCTATACCGTGGAAGGGACGCTGGGTGAAATACCGGCGCTTGCACACAAGCACGGCATCAATGTTGCACTGGGTGCCTGGATTGATGACCGCCTTGAGAAGAACGAACGTGAAATCGACCGGCTTATCCCGATTGCTGACAAACACCGACGAAATGTGGTCCGCGTTATTGTCGGCAACGAGGCAATTCTTCGCGGCGATATACCGATATGGAGACTGATCAAGTACATCAGGCATGTTCGTTCGGAGGTCGGCATGCCAGTCAGTACGGCGGAGCCCTGGCATGTCTGGACCAAGCATCCGGAACTGGTCGACGAGGTCGATTATATTGCCGTTCACATGCTGCCCTACTGGGAGGGCATACACATCGACATCGCGGTTGATTATGTCATTGACCGCATGAACGAGTTGAAACGAATCTACCCTGACAAGCCCATAGTAATAACAGAGGTTGGCTGGCCCAGTAATGGCCGCACGCGGCAGTCGGCAGAAGCATCAGAGTCAAACGAGGCCATATTCCTGCGCCGCTTCCTGGAACAGGCGGAGATTGAAGGGTACATCTACTATGTCATGGAAGCTTTTGATCAGCCATGGAAGTCACAGACCGAGGGGGCAGTGGGTGCCTACTGGGGTGTGTTTGATGTCATGCGTCAACCGAAGTTCGAGTTCTCAGAGCCAATTGTCTGGTTACCCGAATGGCGCATACTGGCGTCGATATCTGTCGTTATTGCAGTCATCACCTTCGCACTTTTATTGATCGATGCAAAAACACTGACACACCACGGCCGCAGTTTTCTCGCTGTCATAGCATACCTGCTGGCAACCACTGTTGTGCTGGTTATCTACAATTATCTGCACCAGTATCTGTCGCCAGGCGCTGTCATTGTCGGAATACTCATGCTCGTAGGCATGATCGGCGTCATTATTGTTGTGCTTGTAGAGGCACACGAATGGGCAGAAGCTTTATGGGTCAAGGAACGCCGTCGTCATTTCGTACCGTTACAGGTCGACGATGAATTCCTGCCGATGATCTCCATCCATGTGCCCGCGTACAATGAACCGCCGGAAATGATGATTCAGACGCTGAATGCACTGTCTGAACTTGACTACCCGAAATATGAAGTGATCGTAATCGACAACAACACCCGGGATCCCGCCGTGTGGAAGCCGGTCGAAGCCCACTGCAGGACACTGGATGATCGCTTCCGTTTCTTCCACGTGGCCCCCTTGTCCGGCTACAAGTCCGGCGCACTCAACTACGCACTGGCCCGCACATCGCCCGAGGCCGAGGTAATCGGTGTTATCGACAGTGACTATATTGTCGAGCCGGGATGGTTGCGCGACCTGGCCCCGCAGTTCATTCAGCCCAATATCGCGATTGTGCAGGCGCCACAGGACTATCGGGATGTCAGCGAGAATGCCTTCAAGGCAATGACCTATTCAGAATACCGGGGTTTCTTTTATATTGGCATGGTAACCCGGAACGAGCGCAACGCCATCATCCAGCATGGCACCATGACACTGGTGCGCCGTACGGCACTGGAGGAAGTCAGTGGCTGGAGCGAGTGGTGCATTACGGAGGATGCAGAACTTGGCCTGCAGATTTTCATGCAGGACCACGAAGCCGCCTACATCGCGCAGAGTTACGGCAAGGGCGTCATGCCAGACAGCTTCCAGGACTACAAGAACCAGCGATTTCGCTGGGCATACGGTGCCATGCAGATATTGCGGCGCCATGCCGGAGTATTACTGGGTTTTGCGAAGAGCCGGCTAACCTCCGGCCAGCGTTATCATTTCATCGCCGGGTGGCTGCCGTGGATCGCAGACAGTATCAACCTGCTGTTTAATATTGCGGCACTGTGCTGGTCACTGGCCATGATTGCGGCGCCTGTACAGGTAGACCCGCCGCTGGTAATTTTCTCCATACTGCCGCTGACACTGTTCTGCTTCAAGGTTGCAAAGCTGGTCTACCTGTATCGTGGCGTACAAATTGTGAGTACTGTCAGACAAACACTGGCGGCAGCTGTTGCCGGTCTCGCACTGTCACATACCATTGCCCGGGCCATGTGGCTTGGTATGTTCACCCGCAACAAACCGTTCATGCGCACCCCAAAGCTGGAACAGGCAACCGCACTTTCGAAGGCCATAGGCGCCGCACGCGAGGAAACCCTGATAATGGTCGCCCTGTGGCTGGCGGCGGCTGCAGTCGCATTGCAGCATGGTTCAGACACACTGGATCTGTTGTTGTGGATTATCGTCTTGCTGGTACAGTCCATACCTTACCTGGCCGCCTTGTTGATGTCGGTCATCAGCGCCTGCCCGCGACTCAGCGCCGACTGGATCTGCGCGGGGAACTGTACCGGCAGTAAAGCGGTCGAAAGTACCCGATGAATATAATTGCCCGTAATGTCCTGCTGCTGCCAGGGCTGTTTCTGCTTGGACTGTACCTGTATGTACGTGTGATTGATGCTGCCGGTGGCCTCGAATCCGCAATGATTCATCTGCAGTGGCTGGAACTGGCCTTCGTACTGTATCTGTACACGTATTTCTTCATGATTCAGCGGCCGGGTCGCTGGCGCGGACTGATTGCCACGATACCTGTGCTGATCGGATACCTTGTCCAGGACATCTATTTCCTCGCCTTTGGCAAGGTGTTCCGGCTCATTGCCGTGATGGAGTTACCCGAACTGATCCAGGTGCTGCCGGCCGGTTATCTGTTCATGGTCGTAATCTTCATACTGCTGCCCCTGGTTATTTTCCTTGCCTCGGTAAATTACGCTGCATTGCGCCCCGTCATCCTGGGCGCCTTGCCCCTTGTCCTGCTGGCAGCACTGATTGCCTGGTCACCTGGCGCATACACCGCCTTCATACACACTGCCGGAAATGGCATCGTAAAGTATTCCGAGGCCAAGAGCGTCGAGAGCAATGGCCGTTACGTCATGATGATGTACCGTGAAGCTGACCGCATCAGTGCGCTTGCAGCCACTGCACCGTATCGTAACCGCGCGACCTATGAAGAAGGTATCAAGCAACGGGCCGGGCAGATAATCCGGTCGGGGAGCATGCGCAATGTACACCTGATTGTGCTGGAGAGTTTTCTCGATCCGACCCTGTTCAGCAATGCCAGTTACAGCAGTACTCCCGTACATCCTGATTTCAGCAAGCTGTTCGGCGACAAGCAGGGCCTGTCTGTCTCTCCGGTATTCGGCGGCGCAACGGCACAGGCGGAGTTCGAGATTTTATGTGGCATACCGGCTCTGGAGAAACTCTCCAGCATTGAATTCAACATCTTTACCGGCGCACCGGTCTACTGCCTGCCAGGTCTGCTGGGAAAGGCCGGCTACCGCACTGTCGCGACCAATGCCTACAAACCCAATTTTTTTAATGCCTTGCCAGCGTACCAGGGCACAGGGTTCGGAGAAATCTACTTTCCCGCGGAGTATAGCGGGTCGCGCGACAGCTATTTCAGTGCCACTCACGCTGGCGAGGAAGACTACCTTTTTGACGGAGCGCTGTTCGAGCAGAATCTGGAATTTGTTGCCCGTGCACTGAAAGATGATGAGCCCCGACCACTGTTTAACTATATTATGGCCATCTACGGACATACCCCGCACGATCTGGATGTGTCTCTACGGCCCGAGATATTGCAGCTCGAATCCGGCTATAAAGATGATCACCTGCAGAGAGCCGCCAACCAGTATTATTACCGTACCCAGGCTATAACAAGTTATATCAGGAAATTACAAAAAATAGACAGAAACAGTTTTATCATGATTGTCAGCGACCATGTACCGCCATTGCGCAACGGACCTAATACTTACCGCGAGCTTGCATACATGGATAACATTGAGAACAGCTACTACTATAACCGGCTGCTGATCATCGAGAATGGCCAACCGGTCGTCTACCGCCGCATGCGGCACTTTGACCTGCCGGATGTGGTGCTGGACTACATTACCGGTGGCCAGTACTGCCGTGCGCAGGACTGCCCCCATCTTACAGATACTCCCCTGCAGGACCGTATGTCATACCTGGATCGGTATTACACGCTTATGGCACATGCCTCTGAGTAGCATCAGAGCAGCGTACAGGAACCGGCGCGCTGTAATAGTGCGGGCCTTGTCCATCCAATGCCGTAGTTGAGTTATCAATCACTTACGATTCACTGGCAGTTGAAATTAGTACAAAACAAGTGTTCTGACCCCTTGATACGTTCTCAGCGCATCCGACCACCCATCATCGTGCGCAATCGGGCATCCAGCTCCTCGATGCGTTCGAGCAGGTCGAGCGCAAGCGCGGCACCGGCAATATTGACCCCAAGATCCCGCTGCAGGTGCAGTGTGACGCGCGTGCGCCGCAGACTGCTGGCGGGGAAACACCAGTGGCGCCCGCGTCTGCCGCTGGGCTCCAGGATGCCCTGCTCGATCATCGCCTCGATGAACTCGGCCTCGACGGTGCAGGAGCGACACAGTTCGGCCAGGGTGAAAGTCGTTTGCTCGTCGATCACTTCGACGGGCGGCTTCGATTGGTCTTTTTGGCCCATGGGATCAGGATACCCCCATTGTCGTGCGCGGGTTAAACCCGAGCTGGTCTTCCATCTGCTGGTACAGGCTCCTGGCGTCGTCGCTGTCGGCCGGCGGCAATGCCACCTGCAGAACCACATACAGGTCGCCGGGTTCCTTGCCGGGCAGGCCCCGGCCCTTGAGACGCAGCTTGCGCCCCTGGTTGGAGTTGGCCGGTATCTTGAGGTCGACGTCCCCGGACGGCGTCGGCACCTTGATGCTCGCACCGAGCGCTGCCTCCCAGGGCGCGACCGGTAAATCGAGGTAGACGTTCGCACCGTCGACCCTGTACAGCGGATGGTCGCGGAATTCCACCTCCAGATAAAGGTCGCCCGACTCGGCGCCGCCGAGTCCGGTGCCTCCCTGACCGGCCAGGCGGATCTGCTGGCCGGGACGTATGCCCTTGGGGATGCGCACGTTCAAGGTACGGTCACGGGTGGAGACATGCCCGTCGTCGGTCAACTCGGGCACACGCAGCGAGATGGAGCGCGTTGCACCGGTAAAGCTGTCTTCAAGATCGATCAGCACCCTGGCATGATGATCTTCCCCGCGCATGTGGAAGGTCTGCCGACCGCCCGCACCACCCGGATGTGCATAACCACGGCCGAACAGATCTTCGAAGAAATCACTGTGAGCACCGGCGCCGCCTGCGGTGTAGCCGCCACCGCGAAACTCGAAACCGGCGTCCCAGTCCGGTGGCTGATGAAACTCCTGCCCGGCCTTCCAGTTCGCGCCAAGCTGGTCGTAGGCCGCACGCTTCTCTGTATCCTTGAGTACCTCGTAGGCCTCGCCCAGTTCCTTGAAGCGATCTTCGGCGTCGGACTCCTTGCTCACGTCCGGGTGATACTTTCTCGCGAGCTTGCGGTAAACGCGTTTGATCTTGTCCTGCGTAGCGTCGCGCGCGACGCCCATGATCTCGTAATAGTCCTTGTATTCCATTACACCCTGCCATTTTAACGGATTAGTTGTTGCTGTCCCACATTACGTTGCGATTTGCCTTTGCTGCAGCGGCAAGCAATTCGATCAAAGGCAAGGCGCGGTGCGAGAGACTTGCGGCCGGTTCGCCGTTCTCTCCGTCCGCAGGCTCTTCCGGGGCTGGCGACTGCTCTTCCGCCTTTTGATCTACCTTGATCTACGAAACGTGCCGGCCAGCGCATTGATCAATACTACAGACAACTGGTCGGTGAAGCGCCGTGAACCCCCGGCAACCACAATGCCAGCAGTGTTGCCTCGATTTCCTGCTGTAGTCGTTCATCTGCCATGTTCTTCACCCCTCTTCCGGGAAGCCTGTCCACAGGAAAGTTTAAAACTAGCACTTACATACAGGGAACGAAAGCGGATTATCCGGTTCACCTGACGATGATCAAACACAGTGTCGTAGCCCGGATGGAGCGTAGCGGAATCCGGGGAACTTGTTTCAAATAAGGCCCCGGGTTCCGGCCCCCGGCTTACACCCTGCCCATGCAGTCACCACACATCAACCAGCAGAATTCAGGTTACAATGAAAAAATGACGCATGCCTCTCTTTTGGGCGACCTGATCGAACTGGACGAAGTCCTGGATGCAGACCTCGCAATCGATCTGGAAGCGCGCAAGCAGCGGGACCGCGATATCGGTCGCAAGCTGCATCGCAACCGCAGCAAACCCGCCTCCCAGATTCGCGCCTGGCTGCGGGAAATCGGTCCTGCCGCTGCCCGTAACAACGGTTTGCGCGCTACCCGCCTGTACCACGCCCTGTGCCTGGCACTGGTGATCACCGGCTTGCTCACCGGCTGGGGACTGGCCAGCGCGGTGCTCTTTTACGACGGCAACCAGCCGATCAATGTCGTCAACGCCGTGGGCATACTGGTGCTACCGCAAATCCTGTTGCTGCTGGTATGGCTGGTAGCAGCGCTACCGATACGGCTGCCACTGTTCAGTGGCATCGGTGCTACGCTCGGATTTCTCAATCCCGGACGACTGGCCGGCCAGCTTGCCGGTCTATTCAGTGAAAAGGAAAACCGTGGCCTGGCCATCCTCTGGGATCCGGACAATATCGCCAGCCTGGCACCGGCCGCTCGCTGGCTGTTTTCTTTCTGGTCACAGTTGTTTGCATTCAGCTTCAACATCGGCGCGCTTGCTGCTGCCATCTTTCTGGTTTCATTTTCCGACCTGGCCTTTGTGTGGAGTACCACGCTGGCTATCAGTAATGAAACCTTTCACCAGCTGCTAACGATCCTGTCTACACCCTGGAGTGCCTTTTTCCCGGACGCGGTTCCGGGTTCCGAGCTGGTCGCAAACAGCCGCTACTATCGACTGGACGAAGGGACGCTTGCAGGCACGGCTGCAACATCCCCGCAACTCGCCATCGAGCTGGGCCAGTGGTGGCCTTTCCTGATTGCGGCCATCACCTGCTATGGACTGTTGCCCAGACTGCTGACACTGTGGATTTCCTGGTACCGCTTCCGTCACCACCTGCGCAAGGCACTGTGCAACCTGCCGGGGGCACCGGAACTGCTGGCGCGCATGAATTCACCGTTGGTCTCCACCCTGGCAGTACAACCGGAGGAAACCCGCGAGATTGCAGCGAGCAGTGCTGTCGCCAAACCGGACGCGACCCGTCACGCCATCCGCTGCCCGGTCATCGACTGGTCCGGCGCCTGCGGCCGTACGGATGAAATCACCGTGCAGCTCGGGACCATGGGCATCGAAGTGCTGGAGTTCCTTCGCGCCGGCGGACGGCAGACGACAGAACAGGATCAGGAACTGGCCACATCGCTATGCCGGCACAAGCCCGAAGGCGTCGGTATCCTGGTCAAGGCATGGGAACCGCCGCTGATGGATTTCCTGGATTTCGTACGCGGCATCCGCCGGCAATGCGGCCAGAAGAAACCCTTCATCGTGCTGCTGTGGGGCGGACAGGATGGCGTCACCGCAGCCGACCGTGAAACCTGGCAACTGACACTGGCTCAACTGGGTGATCCGAACCTGCATGTCGAAGGCATCGGTCAAGCATGACTCTGCCCGTATTTGCCATTGTCGGTCACCCCAACAAGGGCAAGAGCAGCATTGTCTCGACCCTGTCCCAGGACGAAAGCGTGGCTATATCGCCGGTACCCGGCACCACCGTCGAGAATCGCGTTTACCCAATGGCCGTCGACGGTGAAATCCTTTACGAACTCATCGACACGCCCGGCTTCCAGCGGGCCCGCGCCGCACTCGAGTGGATGCGCAGTCAAACCGGATCTGCCGTGGAACGGGCCGATACGGTACACCGGTTCGTGGATGAACATCAGGACGATCCCCGTTTTACCGCCGAGTGCAACTTGCTGTCACCGATTCTCGAAGGCGCCGGCATCCTGTACGTCGTGGATGGCTCACGATCCTTCGGCGAAGACTACGAGGCCGAGATGGAGATCCTGCGCTGGACCGGTCAACCCAGCCTGGCGCTGATCAACATGATTGGCGACAGCGACCACTCGGAGGAGTGGCAGAAAGCACTTGGACAGTACTTCCGCATCGTGCGCGTTTTCGACGCCATGACAGCCGATTTCGACCGGCGCGTGCAACTGCTGCTGGCCTTCGGGGAAATCCGCGAGGAGTGGCGGGGTACACTCGAAAATGCGGTTCGTATCCTGCGCGAGGAACAGACCCGGCGCCGCACGCTGGCAGCACGCGTGATTGCGGAAATGCTGGCGCACATGATCACCCACCTGCGCCGCCGCAGGCTGGCAGAGGACGAGGTGATGGATGAAGCCCGTGATGTCCTGCTGCAAGCCTACAAGCAGAACCTTGCAGCCATGGAACAGCGCTGCCGGGATGAAGTCGAACAGCTCTACAATCACAGGGACCTGGAGCGCCACGAACCACTGGTACAACTACTCGACGATGACCTGTTCTCCCGGCAGACCTGGCTGCTGTTCGGACTCACACGCCAGCAGCTAATCGCCACCGGTGCCCTCGGCGGCGCCGCGGCCGGCGGCGTGATTGACCTGGCTGTACACGGCACGTCGCTGCTGCTGGGCAGTGGGCTGGGCGCGGTCGCCGGTGGTGTGTCGGCGTGGTTGACATCGGACCGCATCGCCAACATCAAGGTGCTTGGTCATTCACTGGGTGGCAAGGAAATCAGCATCGGCCCGATGCGCAACATCAATTTCCCCTATGTCGTCCTCGGGCGGGCACTGTTGCATCAACGCATGATTGAGGAACGCACCCATGCCTACCGTGGTCCACTGGATCTCACGTTCCACCCGGAGCAGCTGCAAATGGCAGACGCCGCTACCCGCCGGCAATTCGAAAAACTGTTCTCCAGGCTGCGCAAACAGGAAACCCTGCGCACCGACCTGGTAGCCTCCCTTGCCAGCCTCATCGAGAACCGGATTTCTGTGGGGTCAGCAGGTCTTGAGCACTAATTTTTTCCCCGTCCGGGTCGATAGCCTATTAATAAGGAATGAGTAGCCTGGTGGTAGCGCGACGCGGCCATGGGCAACTGGCTTGCAACCCATAGGCCGGTATTATGTCTAATTATGCAAGTCCTTGTTTAATTAACATGAAGAGCTTACCTTAGCCGCAGTAAATTGCATGTTCAGGTCAATTGATAAGGATTGTTGATATGAACGGGTTGATTGAAGTCCTCATTGTGCTGACGGCCATCGGCTTCATGATGGCGCGTCAGGCCCCGCGTTACCTGTGGGTCGGCGTCATTGGCGCCGCCCTCGCCTGGTGGAGTCTCGCGCACGCGCCCGCCACCTGGGCACTGGTCACCGTCTGGGCCGTATTCATTCCGGTTGCCTTGCTGTTAACAATCACCCCGCTACGCCGTCAGTTGATAATAAAACCACTGCTGGACCTGTACGCGAAGATTATGCCCGGTATGTCAGAAACCGAACGCGATGCACTGGAAGCCGGCACGGTCTGGTGGGAAGCCGAACTGTTCTCCGGCCAACCGGACTGGCACAAGCTACTGTCCTACCCGGCTGCCACTCTGAGCAATGAGGAACAGGCCTTCCTCGATGGCCCCGTCGAAACGCTGTGTGGCATGATCAACGACTGGGAGATCACCGAGGAACTGCGTGACCTGACCCCCGAGACCTGGGCCTGCATGAAGGAACAGGGCTTCTTCGGCATGATTATCCCGAAACAGTACGGCGGCCTGGATTTCTCGGCCAATGCCCACTCGCTGGTGGTAATGAAAATCGCCAGCGTCAGTCTCTCGGCCGGTGTCACCGTCATGGTGCCGAACTCGCTTGGCCCGGCCAAGCTGCTGCTGTCCTACGGTACCGAGGAGCAAAAGCAGCATTACCTGCCGCGACTGGCCAATGGCACCGAGATTCCCTGCTTTGCACTCACCGGGCCGGAGGCCGGCAGTGATGCCGCTGCCATGCCCGATAACGGCGTCGTCTGTCGCCAGGATTTCAATGGCAAAACCGGTGTGCTCGGCATCCGTCTTAACTGGGAGAAACGCTATATCACGCTGGGGCCGGTCGCCACCTTACTGGGCCTCGCCTTCCATCTCTATGATCCGGACCACCTGCTGGGCGAGGCTGACGACATCGGCATTACCCTGGCATTGATCCCGACCGACACAGCGGGCGTGGAAATCGGCCGGCGCCACTTCCCGATGAACCAGTCGTTCATGAACGGCCCGAACCGCGGCAAGGATGTCTTCATCCCGATGGACTGGGTCATCGGTGGCCAGGCACAGCTCGGCAATGGCTGGCGCATGCTGATGAACTGCCTGTCTGATGGTCGCGCCATCTCGCTGCCGGCACTCAGTGTTGCTGCCGGCCGCAAGATGTCCCGCGCCGTTGGCGCCTATGCCGGTATACGCAAACAGTTCAAGGTACCAATCGGCAAGTTCGAGGGTGTCAGCGAGGTACTCGCCCGCATCGCCGGCAAGGCCTACATCATGAATGGCGCCCGCGACCTGACCTGCTCGGCACTGGACAACGGCGAAGACCCGTCGGTGGCCTCGGCGATTCTCAAGTATCACACCACGGAATACATGCGCGATGTCGTCAACGACGGCATGGATGTACTCGGTGGCCGCGGCATCAGCATGGGACCAAACAACTTTATTGCCCGCAACTACGAGGCCCTGCCAATCGGCATCACGGTTGAAGGCGCCAACATTCTTACCCGCAACCTGATTATCTTCGGCCAGGGCGCGATTCGCTGCCACCCGTTCCTGTTTCGGGAGATGGAGGCCGTGGCACAACACAATGTCGCCGAGCTGGACAGCGCCCTGCTGGGGCATGGTAGCCATGCCATGAGCAACCTGTCGCGCAGCCTGTTCCACGGCCTGACCCATGGCCGCCTGCTGTCGGCACCACAACACGGCATTCGCGGTCATTACTACCGCCAGTTCGGTCGCATGAGCCTGGCGTTTGCCGTTACGACCGAGATGGCGCTGATGTCGCTGGGCGGCGCACTGAAACGCAAGGAATCGCTCTCCGGTCGTCTTGGTGATGTCCTGAGTTATCTGTATCTCGGCAGTGCCGTGCTCAAACACCATTACAATCAGGATTCAGCCGAGGAAGACCTGCCGTTGCTGCAATACACCTGCGATGAGCTGCTGTACAATATGCAGTCACGATTGAATGAAATCATTGACAACTTCCCCAATCGCATTGTCGCCGGCTTCACGCGCCTGCTGACCTTCCCGACCGGCAAGGTCTACAAGCGCCCGGTTGACGCACTGACACATCGCGTTACCGGCCTGATCTTGCGACCCGGCAGTGTACGTGACCGCCTTACTGAAGGTCTGTATATTCCTGACGACAGTACGCAACCGCTGGCGCAACTTGAAGACGCCCTGAAAAAGACGGTTGCTGCCGAACCGGCCACGCGGAAACTGCGCGAGGCCATGCGTGCAGGCACCCTGCCCCGCGGTGATCCCGAGGCTTATGCCGATGACGGCGTCGCTGCCGGCGTCATTACCGAGCAGGAAGCCGCCGCAATCAAGGCCGCAATCACTGCGCGCCAGCTTGCCATACAGGTGGACGATTTCGACCCTGAATATCTAGTCAAGGAGCGTGAAGCATGGAGGGACAACAATCTGGATGGGGTGGCCGGCCAGTCTTTGTAGTTGACGGGAGTCGTACCCCGTTCATCAAGGCCCGCGGCAAACCCGGCCCGTTTAGCGCCTCCGACCTTGCCGTCGCCGCAGGCAACCCCTTGCTTGCGCGCCAGCCATTTACGCCTGACGATTTCGACGAAGTCATCCTCGGTTGCGTCATGCCCGGCCCGGACGAGGCCAATATCGCCCGCGTTGCCGCACTGCGGCTCGGCTGCGGCGAACGCGTCACCGCCTGGACGGTGCAACGCAACTGCGCCTCCGGCCTGCAGTCCATCGATTCCGCCGCACAAAATATAGCCAGTGGCCGCTCCGGTCTGGTACTCGCCGGTGGCGTCGAGTCCATGAGTCATGCACCGGTGCTGTTCGGCACCGCCATGGTCAACTGGCTGGCCGCCTGGAGCCGGGCACGAACCGTTGGTACCCGTCTGAAGACACTCACGTCACTGAAGCTGGTCTACCTGCGACCCATCATTGCCCTGTTGCGCGGCCTGACCGATCCGGTCGTCGGTCTGTCCATGGGACAAACCGCCGAAATTCTTGCCTACCGTTTCCACATCAGCCGCGAGCAGATGGACAGCTTCGCGATGCGCAGTCACCAGCGGCTCGCAGCCGGCATGGACAATGGTCACCTCGACGAGATCGAGGTCTTGTACGAAAGCCGCGGTAATATCTTTGATCACGACGACGGTGTCCGTGCCGATTCCAGCATGGAACAACTGGCAAAACTGAGACCCGCGTTTGACAAGCCGGATGGCAAGGTCACGGCCGGCAACAGCGCCCAGATCACCGATGGTGCCGCGTGGGTCATCCTCGCCTCGGAAGACATGATTGCGAAATACAATCTACCGGTAATGGGGCAGCTGATTGACAGCCAGTGGGCCGGCCTCGATCCGGCGCAGATGGGACTGGGACCAGCCTATGCCATGGCGCCCATTATGCAACGCCATGGTTTCGATTCCACCGACATCGATTACTGGGAAATCAACGAGGCATTTGCGGCCCAGGTACTGGCCTGTCTCGCGGCCTGGGAAGATGCCGATTTCTGCCGCGAAGAACTTGGCCGTGACACCCCCTTCAGCGCCATTGACCAGGAACGCCTGAATATCGATGGTGGCGCGGTGGGTATCGGCCACCCGGTCGGCGCCAGTGGCGCCCGTATCGTGCTGCACCTGCTAAAGACACTGGAACGCAACAACGCACACCGCGGCATCGCCAGTCTGTGCATCGGTGGCGGCCAGGGTGGCGCACTGCTCATCGAACGCAGTAGTGAACACAGCACGGAGGCCGCCTGATGGATGCCGCCACCGACTTCGTGCACTTTCGTACCGAGACCGACGATGACAATATCGTCTGGCTGATATTCGACAAGGCGGAGACCGGCACCAATGTCTTCAGCATGGAGGTGTTCGACGAACTTGACCGCCTGTTGCAAGGCATTGCCTCGCAATGCCCGCGCGGCCTGGTTATTCAGTCCGGCAAACAGAACGGCTTTATCGCCGGCGCCGATATCAAGGCGTTTACCGGCGTCAAACGCGCCAGTGAGGCCATGGTATTCCTGGAACGCGGCCAGCAAGTGTTTAACCGGCTCGCCGCCTTTACCATCCCGACGGTTGCCCTGATACACGGCTTCTGCCTCGGCGGTGGCACGGAGATGGTACTCGCCTGTCGCTACCGGCTCATGCGCGATGATCCGGGCACCCGCATCGGCCTGCCCGAGGTGCGTCTCGGCATTCATCCCGGCTGGGGTGGCAGTGCCCGCATGGTGCCATTGATTGGCGGCATCAAGGCAATGGATCTGATCCTGACCGGCCGCAGTATCGACGGTCGCGCCGCAAAACGTATCGGTCTCGTTGATCGGGTGACACCGGAACGGTACCTGCGGGACGCCGCCCGCCGACTGATACTCGATCAACCACCGGCCTTCCGCGCCGGGTTTGTTGACCGCCTGTCGAACCATGCACTGGTGCGGCCACTGCTGGCTTATGTCTTCCGCAAGCAGGTTGGCAAGCGTGCCTCGAAACTGCACTACCCGGCACCCTACGCCATGATCGATATCTGGCAGAAGCATGCCAATGACCAGACGCGCATGCTGAAGGCCGAGGCGGAATCACTGGCAAACCTGATTACCGGCGTTACGGCACGCAACCTGATCCGCGTGTTCTTCCTGATGGAGCGACTCAAGTCGCTCGGCAAAGACAAGGACTACAAACCCACGCATGTACATGTCATCGGCGCCGGCACCATGGGTGGCGATATCGCCAGCTGGTGTGCACTGCGCGGTTTTCGTGTCTCGCTGCAGGACCAGTCGCCGGAACGTATTGCACCGGCACTGAAACGTGCACATGTACTGTTCAAGCGCAAGCTGAAACGACCACGCAAGATCCAGGCGGCCATGGACCGGCTGGTGCCGGACCACAAGGGCCATAGTATCAGCAGTGCCGATATCGTTATCGAGGCAATCTTCGAGGATGCCGAGGTAAAACGAGCGCTGTACCGCGAGATCGAACCGCACATGAAAGACACTGCCATCCTCGCGACCAACACCTCGAGCATTCCGCTGGAGGAGTTGACCGAAGCCCTGTCCCGCCCGGATCGCCTGGTCGGGCTGCACTTCTTCAATCCGGTAGCGAAGATGCAGCTGGTGGAAATTGTGCGCGGCCAGTCAACTGCGGATGCCGTTGCCGCCCGTGCCATGACCTTTACCCGCCAGATCGATCGCCTGCCACTGCCGGTCACCAGCACCCCCGGTTTCCTGGTGAACCGAATTCTGATGCCGTACCTGATGGAGGCCGTGATCATGGAATCCGAAGGTGTACCGGCAACGCTGATTGACAAGGCAGCCACCGACTTCGGCATGCCGATGGGGCCGGTGGAACTGGCCGATACCGTCGGCCTCGATATCTGTCTGCATGTTGCCGGGATCCTGGCCTCGCATTTCAATGCCGAGGTACCGGAACGCTTGCAGAAGCTGGTAGCAGACGGCAATCTCGGCAAGAAGTCCGGTCAGGGCTTCTACCGCTATAAAAAAGGCAAGACCATCAAGCCAAAGGCCGGCGGCAATAGCTGGAACATGGAAGACATTGGCAACCGGCTGATATTGCGGCTGCTGAACGAGGCCGTCAGTTGTATCCGTGAGCACGTTGTTGAGGATGCAGAGCTGCTCGATGCCGGTATGGTCTTCGGCACCGGGTTTGCGCCGTTCCGTGGCGGCCCCATGCAGCATATCGATGCGATCGGTGCAGACCGGCTGGTTAAGGAAATGGATAACGAAAAACACCTGCGCGGTGATCGGTTCGCACCGGACCCGGGCTGGGATTCATTGCTTACCTCTGGGGGAGACACCTGATATGGTCGCAGCCACGTTTGACAAGATCTCTACCGATGTTGCCGGCACGCTGGCCGGCCTGTTTCGTGAACGTGTCCGGCGCACGCCAGATGCCGTTGCCTATCGACAATATGATGAAAGCAGTGAATCATGGAAGGACTCGACTTGGGCGGACATGGCAGCACAGGTTGCACGCTGGCAAGCCGCGCTAACCGCCGAGGAACTGCAACCCGGGGATCGTGTGGCCATCCTGTTGCGCAATGGCACGGAGTGGGTCACGTTCGAACAGGCGGCACTCGGTGCGGGACTGGTGGTGGTTCCGCTGTACACCGATGACCGTGCCGAGAATACCGCCTATATCCTGAACAACGCAGGTGTGAAGCTGCTTTTCATGGGGGGCAAGGAAAACTGGGGCAACCTGCTCACAGTGCACGACCAGCTGGGCACGCTGATCCGGTTCCTGACACTGGAGTCCGTCAATGTTCCGGACGGTGAAACCCGGGTTCGCACCGTATCGGAATGGTTACCGGAAAGCGGCGGTGAACTGCTCGAACGCGACGGTAATCCCGACGACCTCGCCACCATCGTGTATACCTCGGGAACAACCGGAAAGCCGAAAGGTGTGATGCTGAGTCACCGCAATATCCTGGCAAATGCCGACTATGGCATGGACACCATCCCCTACTACCGTGAAGACGTGCTGCTGTCATTCCTGCCACTGTCGCATACGTTTGAGCGTACCGTCGGTTACTACCTGCCGATGATGATGGGCTCTATGGTCGCCTATGCACGTTCCATCCCGCAGCTGGCGGAAGACCTGGTCACGATCCGGCCCACCATTTTCATCTCGGTACCGCGCATCTATGAACGCGTGTATAACAAGATCCAGGCCGGACTCGCCGAAAAACCACCGCTTGCTGCGAAACTCTTTAACCTCGCAGTTGAAACCGGCTGGGCACGTTTCCAGCATCGCCAGGGGCGTGGCAGCTGGAAACCCGCTTTCCTGTTATGGCCACTACTCAACAAACTGGTCGCCGGCAAGATCATGGCGAAACTCGGCGGCCGCATGCGCATTGCCGCAGCCGGCGGCGCCCCGCTATCGACACCAATCGCGAAAGTCTTCATCGGCCTTGGCCTGAACCTGGTACAGGGCTATGGTCTGACAGAAACCAGCCCGATGATCACAGCCAATCCGGTGGATGACAACGATCCCGCCAGTGTCGGTGTACCACTGCGCGGTATCGAGGTAAAGATCGGTGCTAACGATGAGCTGCTGACCCGTAGTGCCTGCGTAATGCTGGGTTACTGGGACAATGCACAGGCCACCCGTGACATGATTGATTCAGAGGGCTGGTTGCATACCGGCGACAAGGCCCGCATCGAAAACAACCATGTCTACATCACCGGCCGCCTGAAGGAGATCCTGGTGCTGGCCACCGGTGAAAAGGTGCCGCCCGCTGACATGGAAATGGCCATTGCCCTTGATCCCCTGTTCGAACAGGTCATGGTCGTCGGTGACAACCGCCCCTACCTGACGGCAGTGATTGTGCTCAACCCGGAACAATGGGTCGGCTATGCGAAGTCCATCAACCTGGATCCTGAAAATGCGGATCACCTGCAACATGATGCACTGGAGAAAGCCGTCTGCGAGAAACTGCAGGGACTGTTATCGGGTTTCCCGGGATATGCCCGGATACATCGCACCAGTTGCACACTGGACGCTTGGACAGTTGATAATGGCCTGATTACACCGACGCTCAAGCTCAAGCGCAACCGTGTACTGGAACATTTCTCGGACGAGATCGACCGGATGTACGAGGGACATTAACCCGCATTTATGCAGGGTGGAGCCATACGCATCATATTTTATTCAAAATCACTGCTGTCCCGCAGAATTAAAAAACAACAACCGCAGGAGCGACTTCAGTCGCGATTAGTTGTATATATTTCAGTCATTTATCGCGAATTAATTCACTCCTACGGCCTCTATAAATCATGTTTAGCTGTTTTTTACTGAACCCTTCCACTATCAATCGCCCGCAGCAAATGCAGGCTGAATAATTCAGCTGCATCGGTCCACACTGCCTCGGAACGAAAGCCTGCCCGTTCCGCCAGATCCCGGAAACTGCTCACCGAATATTTATACGAATTCTCGGTGTGAATACTCTCGCCGGCCTCAAACCGGAAACGATGCCCGTTCACATGGACAAGCAGTTCACACTCACTGACGAGATGCATTTCAATCCGGCTTTCGGTTTCGTTGTAAAAGGCATGGTGCCGAAACGCATTCACCGGAATATCGCCATCCAGCTCGCGATTGATACGGCGCAAGAGGTTCAGATTGAAATCAGCCGTCACACCACGGGCATCATTATAGGCAGCATCGAGTACTGCAGTGTTTTTCTGCAGATCAACACCGATCAGCAAGCCGCCATCCGCTCCGGCAAGCTGGCCAAGTTCGCGCAGGTACGCCAGCGCATCCCGTGGTTCAAAATTGCCAATACTGGAACCCGGATAGAAAACGACGCGTTGCACGCCCCCGGGTATGAACGGCAGTTCCGTTGCCGAGGTAATGTCGGTACATACCGCCTGCACATGCAGCCACGGATAATCACTGGCAATGCAGTGTGCCGATTGCTGCAGGTGATCGCAGCTGATATCCATTGGCACATAGGCTGCCGGTTGCATGGAATCAAGCAGGTGCCTGACTTTCCCGCAATTGCCGCTGCCAGGTTCTATGAGATAACAGCCGGATCCAGTCAGAGACGCAATCTCATCAGCATAATCAGCAAGCAGTTTCGTTTCTGTCCGCGTCAGGTAATATTCCGGTTGCCTGCAGATAGCCTCGAACAGTTGTGAACCGGCGTCATCATAAAAATATTTTGGAGGGATACAGCGTGGCTGCTTGCTGAATGCGGCAATCACTTCCCGGTAAAAGTCGTCTTCCCCGGGATGATTATTATGAAAGCGGTACGCTGCTGCTGTTGTCCTGGTCATGTATCACCATCCCCTGCGTATTGTGTCACCGCAAAAGTCGAGAAGTCCGTCAATAAAAACTATTGAGCTGACTGCGTTGCGCCGAACAAGGCGTGGTAGTTCGCCGTTGTCGCTGCAGCGATACTTTCATACGACTCATTGCGCAACTCCGCAATAAACTCTGCTGTATGCCGGGTCCATGCCGGCTGATTAGGCTTACCGCGATGCGGCACCGGTGCAAGATACGGACAGTCGGTTTCGACCAGCAGCCGGTCAACCGGCACCCGCCGTGCAACCTCCTGCAACTCTTTCGCACTCTTGAATGTCACGATCCCCGAAAATGAAATATAGAACCCGAGCTCCATGGCACGCTGCGCCATGTCCCAGTCCCCGGCAAAACAATGCATCACACCACCGGCCTCACCCGCATTCTCCCCGGCCATAATCCGGATAGTGTCTTCGCGCGCATCACGGCTATGAATAATGAGCGGCATGCTGCACTGCTTTGCAGCAGCAATGTGATTACGGAAACGCTGACGCTGCCATTCCAGATCGCCTTCGCTGCGGAAATAGTCCAGACCGGTCTCGCCTATTGCGACCACCCTGGGATTTGCAGCCAGCTCGACCAGTTCGTCCGGTGACGGGTCATGGCCTTCCCTCTCATTGGGATGGACGCCGACCGAAACACTGACATCATCACAGCCCTCAACCAGTGCCAGCATGGCCGGATAATCCTCGAGATTGACTGACACACACAGCATGTGGCCGACATCCGCTGCATGTGCCGCTGCGCGCACCCCTTCAAGTCGCCCCTCGAAACTGTCGAGGTCGAGCATGTCGAGATGGCAATGGGAATCAATCAGCATAAAAAAGCCCCTGTATTAACAGAGGCTGAATGATAATCGGTTTGCAGTCTGCCGCAAACCGTCGCTTATATGGTATGGGTCGGCCGGTCTGCTTCCAGGGTACCGGCAAGGTAGCCCTCGATCTTGTTGCGCGCGGCGCCTTCGTCCTGGTCGCTGAACTGTACACCGATACCGGCCGCGCGGTTGCCCTGCGCACCGACCGGGGTGATCCAGATGATCTTGCCGGCTACCGGGATCTTTTCGGACTCGTCCATCAGGGTCAGCAACATGAAAACCTCGTCGCCCAGTGAGTAGCTTTTCTTGGTAGGAATGAACAGCCCGCCGCCGGTGATAAATGGCATATAGGCGGCGTACAAGGCGCTCTTGTCCTTGATGGTCAGTGAAAGAATACCCTGTCGGGGTGCAGTTGCCTGGTTCATCGTCATCTACCCTTGCAGTTAATCAGTCCGTGTCTGTGTTCAACCCTGTTCTGCCCACATCAGCAGCACATCTTCCATCATCAGCTGCCGGTTCAGACTCGTGTTTTCCAGTCGCAGCAGCCGGTTCAGCTTGTCCAATTGCCCGAACAGTACCTTGCTGTCCAGTCGCTGTGCAAGTGACGTCAGGCTATCGGCCAGATCGACACTCTGGATGCCACTGTCAGTGCCGGCCAGGCGTATTTTCAGCAGATCCATCAACCAGCCGCGCAGCCAGTGCAGACCTCTCAGGTCCTCGTCCTTTGCCCAGCTTTGCGCAACCACGATGGCGTCCGCCCTGCCCTCGCAAAGTCCGACCAGCGCATCAAACCGTGCCCGTCGTTCCTCCAGCGCATTCTCCCGGATCAGCTGCAAGGCCCTGAGTGGCGCCCCACCTGCCAGCTGCAGAAACACCTCGGGCTGCGGACCGTCGTACTGATTTCGCAACCATTCCAGTGCTACCGCCGTATCCGGCACATCGAACCGCAACTGCTGGCAGCGACTGCGGATGGTGGCGGGCAGCCGCCCCGGCTGTGCCGAGACCAGAATCAGTACCGTGTTATCGGCCGGCTCCTCCAGGGTCTTTAACAGGCTGTTGGCGGCATTGATATTCAGGGCATTGGCCGGTTCCAGGATGGCCACCTTGTGGGCGGTCCCGTGGCGGCTCAGGGCAAGCCCCTCGGACAGCGCCCGGATCTGGTCAACCTTGATGACGGAACTGACCTTGCCGGTCTTCTCGTCGACCTCGAAGGTCACATGAAAATAGTCCGGATGCGTGCCGGCCTGATACAGGGTACAGCCGCTGCACTGGCCGCAGGATTCGCCGGCATTCCCGGGGGATTCGCATAACAGGCGCAGGGCAAGCTGTTGTGCGAATACGGACTTGCCCATGCCCGGGATACCCGTCACCAGCAAGGCATGCGGCACACGGTTCTGCTGTAGCAGGTCGCCGAACTTGTCCAGGGCGGGCAGCAGCCATGGAAACGGGATTTGCCTTGATTCAGTCACATCCATACATCGATACGGAACAAAGCGGCATTGTGCATGATCCGGACGATACTGTCATGCCGCTCATGGCAGCAGCGTTCGACCAAATACCAGTGTCAGCTGAATACCGATACGCTGATCCACCCCCTCCAGAACGGCATTGCCATTGGTTCGTGCGGCGCCATCCCGATTATCCGCGCTGACATCACGCCACTGATACGTGATTGTCGCGCGTGAATTCCTGTGAATGAAGTATTCGCCGGTCAGTGACCAGATTTCCCAGTTGGCCTCACGCTCCCGGTTGCCCTGGTTACGGTCGTATTCATCATAGCGGACATTGATCGTGGTCCGGCCTTCCAGACCGAGGTGTTCATGAATGTCATAACCAACATCAACATACCAGCCCTGGTTCACGCCATCGGTATCGTAGCGGATACTCTGGAAGCCACCATGCTTTTGGTTGACATCGGCTGACGGGAACTGGGCGCCATCGAACGTGAGACCTTTCATTTTGGAGAACTCCACCTCGAAGCGCATCTGTCCAAGGTGGCTGAACGGCTTGTTGAAATACTCGATACCGACCCCCCAGTACTTCTGCTCGACATCCTCTTCAAAGCTGTTCTTCGTCACCTTGCCACCGCGACTGGTCGGACCGATGGGCAAGCCGGTAAGTACGTCCACCGGACCGGCCGGGTTATAGTCGCCACCGGCAATATCCAGGTCATCCACGCCATTGCCGTCGATATCGGTATTGAACAGCACGTCACCCTTCTGGTACCAGCCATATACCATGGCATCATGGCGGCGCGGGCCGCGGGTTTCGTCAAACAACTTTGCAAACGATAACCAGTAGTACTTCCGGTAGTTATTGTTGCGGTTCCATTCACTGATTGTGGTGCCATTGCCGAGCGCGGCCGAATAGGTAAATTCCCACGGCCCGCCGGTGGCCGCCGGGAACTCGGCCCAGTCGAATAGCTCGACACCGATATCCCGCCCGGCGCTCGCCGCAACCGAATCGGGAAAATTTTTACGCCCATTATCACTGGCCATGCGGCGAATGGCATTCTGGAAGGTCATCTCCGGCATAAAGACGTGTACGCGACGTGTCGGTGTCGAATGTGACAGGGCCTCCGAGGTCTGGGAAAACAGGAACTGGCCCAGGCGCAGACGTACACCCAGGTTATCCAGGCCGCTCTCGTCCCTGCCGCGTGACAACTGGTTGAAGCTGGCGGACGCATCGAGCAGACGGACGGTGTTCCCGTCCCGGGTCACGCCATTGTCGCCCCATTCGGTGAGCAGGAAATAATCGATGTCCTTGCTGACGGGATTTAATGTGCCACGTGCACCCAGGCGTGCACGGCGCAGAAAAAAATCACTGTCACGCTTGCGGTCAGGGGCAATGGTCCCGGGCACCTGCTTGTCCCCGTTGATATCCGGACCCGTGGTTCCGGCAATCGGGTGCGTTGCCCCGGCCAGCACACCGACGGCACCGGAGATATTATTGTTGTACTCTTCAATATAGGTCGGCTGGACAAACCCGAAGGCCCGGATCGTCGGCTTGTTCTCGTCCGGCTGGGTGCCGCGCAGCTTGAACCAGTTGGCGGCTATTGCGTCAGGGGACAATACGGCAGAACACGCTATCGTCGCAAAGAAAGAAACAGCCCCTCGGAAGCATCGAGAAAAACCCATCGTGAGACTATAGATGAGTTAGACACAAATTCCGATTTACTGACGTCGGGCACAGGCCTCAAGGCTGGTTTAATGGATCGTCCAAAGACCGTTTCAGATCTGACAACCCCGGGTTTGCGTCGATTTCGTCTTTCCCAACCACCATCCTGGGCCAACTGGGCCTTGAACCGGGTTTCCCGGGAGATTCAACCTGGGTAAGCACTTTATTGCCCAGCGTCAGCAGGGGTTTCAGGGCGGCAATCTCTTCCTTGTCGGGCCGGTAGGTGGTAAATTTTTGTTCGATCAGTTTTTTGTCCTGGTACCAGATCTCAAAGACCCAGTCGCCCTCAACCAGTTCGTAGTCTTCATCGAGGCCGTAGCCGGTATAGGCGATGACCTGATTGACGCTGACTCTCCCCTTGATCATATAGTCGGAGCCCGTGGAGACCGACCCGTCGGGCAAGGTCATTTCGGGGTGCTTCAAAACCCGCCTGAGATCGACCCAGGCGGGCTGGTCCGGGAGAGGCCATATCCGGTATTGCAGGTACATCTGGACGCCCTTGATCAGGGGGATACGCTCCGTTGACCTGACCAGTTGCACCACCGGCTTCGAGACCGCCTTGCCGGTACCGGTGTTGGGGTCGTCGATCACACCGCCACTACGTACCAGACGGTACAGGCCGCGCTGGCTTACCTTCCCGGTGAGGGGTTTGTCGAGATAGGCCGGAGCCTTCCCGGAAGCCACCTGCTCAGTGGCCACACTCTCAGGCAGCGCCACACCCTCGGTGCCGTCTTGTGGTTCGGGGGAGTTTCTTTCACAGCCGCACAGTGCGAGCAGCAATGCAATGGGAATCAGATACTTCATGGAATGACACTCTTTTTCGATGTTTGACGAATGCATGAGTCGGTCAATAAGCATACAAAATTATTTTGCGGCTGAATACCATGCCTGCGCCTTCGTTTGCGATAAAAAACCGGCGGGTGTGTTACACCCGCCGGGTCTCACTACATGCAAACACGTTTTAGCCAGTTTCTTATGAGGTTCCGGCTGGTTGCAACTTCGCCTTACTGGGTGAATGCCTCGTGGATGGTCATCACCATGCGCGGATCGAGTGTCTCGACCGTGCCAACAGGCAAAGTGCTGGTCATACCGTCAGAGACGAAATCAAACTGCGCAATCGGC
This sequence comes from Pseudomonadota bacterium, assembly GCA_039714155.1. GTDB lineage: Bacteria > Pseudomonadota > Gammaproteobacteria > UBA9214 > UBA9214 > SZUA-186. The sequence goes on from JBDLJX010000007.1 coordinate 29,987, forward strand.
AGGGCACAACCCTCGTTGCCTTCACCCGGACCGTACCCATCGGCCGGATCACCGGTGCATGGGAGACCACCGGCGCCATCGAGATGTGCCGCATCGATACGGTACTCATAGATCGAGCCGCCCGGCTTGAAGCACTGGTTGGCCGGATGGCCGGGACCATTGTTGCCGTCACCGTCCGGATCACAACCGGCGTTAGCCGCAGAAACCCCGACATACAGGGTCTCGACGTCACACTCGTCACCGGTCAACTTGCCCTTATCCTTCCCTTTCCCTCCCGTGACCTCGTCCTGGACAAATTTACAACCCGGTCCGGACATGCGGTTGATGGTCACACCGGCGATCACGTTGACACCCGGATCCAGGGCGAGTGAGCCGGTCCTGTAATCCTTACCGGCATCTGCGACGAAGATATGCTGGCGAAAGACCGCCGGGGTACACACTCCGGCAACCGAAGGCGAGGCACCAGGTGCCTGTCCTCTGTTGCATTCCTCCGAACGGCTGCGGCGGGTACCGAACAGGGTGCCGTCCTCGGACATCCGGATAGCGCGCAGGTTGTCGCGGCGGTTCGGGGAATCGAAGTAAGGTGCATCATCATAGTTCAGTGCACCACCACCGCTAGTAGTACCATCGTTGGACAGGTCGATCACACGAAGAACTACGGCCTCGTTAGTGCCATTATCGAGAGAGAATCCGCCCGAAGAGTTACTGCCAACACCTTCGCTCTTTTGATTATCGATACCGGCTTTCCAGTCGACGACGAACACCGCATCACCATGGAACATGCTGATGAACAAGCCCTCGGAAGTGAAGATGACACCTGCCGGACAGTTCCAGCGCGGGTCATTGGCGTACGGTCCCGTGGTGGGCTTGCTGTACTCGTCGACGACCTCCAGCGTGATCTGGTCCAGGACAAGGACACGGCCATTGGCGCCACGTTCGGCAGTGCTATAAACCGGCGGGAAGAACATCCAGGATGAGTTATTAGGTTGGGGAGGGAATGGCATTGGTTTAGTTACATCAACAGCACTCTCGCCTGCTGCAAATGGGTCGGAGTTCGGCGCATTGAAGAAGTTGGCGTCACAGACCGTTTGCGCGATGTTGCCATTCGGCATATACCCTGAACCAAGCAGGCGGGGTACAAAACCGAAGTTTCCCCCGTTCGGGGATGGCGACGTCGGCAGGGTGGGTCCTGTCTTGATGGGTGTGCCGTCACGATGGAACGTGGTGTGCGCATGCTGGGCGGCACTGGTAATGATGGCATGGCCGTCTTCGCCACCGGACAGGACACCCGTTGGTTTCCACGGTCCCGGGCAGCTGACGCCACCGTTGTCACAGATCGGTGTATCGGCATTGCCTAGAGTAAATGGACGGTCGACCGTGATGCCGCGCTCACCGGTCGTGGTATTCATCTCGATCACGCGACCGAAACCCGGTGCGTTTGAGAATGGTGCATTCTGCGCATCCGCCGCCATGAGATTGGACTCCAGACAGACCGGTGTGCCCGCCTCGGAGCTTGGGTCGTGTGCAACGGCGCCCCCCGCGAGCGTAATCATGCCCGCTGCAAGTGCTGTTGCAGTAAATTTACATTTCTTCATGAGATCTCACTCCTGAATTTATGATTGATAACGATGTTCTTATGTGTATATCCGGTTCTGAAGATGAAGAACTGTCTTTCGATGGATATACAAGGGGAAGACGTCCCAGCATCGTGATTTATTCCAACTAAATTTTTCTTTACATTTTCAGGCACTGCATACGTGAACGAACACCCGGCGGGTTTCTTATTACCAAATGTTTTTCAAGAAGATATGTAACATTATTTATGCAGATTGGCATGTAAGATGCGTTATTGATTTAGTTAAAAAAGAAATAAAGGAATAAACTCGGCAGTTACAACGTCATAACCATATGAGACCTGACCCATGGCACTGCATAACCGACGCAGCTCGAGACTGATCTCCTTGTTTACCAGCACAAGCTATATCAGGAAAGAGCTGGAGCAGCGTCGCAGCCTGCTCTACCGGATCGCCTATTCGTGGTGTCATAACGCATCGCTGGCAGATGACCTCGTCCAGGACACCATGCTGAAGGCACTGAAGAACGCAAAACAGCTCAAGGACTCCAGTGCCATCAATGGCTGGTTGAGCAGGATCCTGGCGAACTGCTGGTATGACTACTTGAGGAAGGCGAAAGAAACGGTAGATCTGGACAATCTGTCCTATGACGAATTTGCGACGGAGACTGACAACCATGAAAAACAGGATATCGTGACACGAGTACGCGCCATGATAGCCGAACTGCCCATGGGACAGCGCCAGGTCATCACACTGGTTGACCTGGCAGGATTTTCATACATGGAAATAGCGGAGATCCTCGATATTCCGATCGGGACCGTGATGAGCCGTATCAGCCGGGCCAGAAAAGCGCTCAAGAGCAAGCTGGCCGATTATGATCCAAGGCATGAGTTGATACGTGCGAAAATCAGGAGAGTAAAATGAGTAGCGGCGACAAATACTCTGATGAGAAGCTGCATCTGTTCATCGATGACGAACTGGACGGCAATGACCGCGCGGAAATGATAGAGGCTCTGCGCAAGGATGACGAACTGTCCAACCGGGTGTGCGAACTCATCCAGCTCAAGGATTCTGTGCGCCTGGCGTATGATGAGCCGCCACGACCTGTCACAGGGAAATCCAACTGGAGCACATCACAAAAATCCAGCACTTTTCTGAATGCCGTTGCTGCTGCGTTGATACTGGCTACAGGCATGGCGGGTGGATGGTTCCTGTATCCTCAATTCCAGGGCCAAAACCTGCCGGCAACCGTTGCATCCGCAGCCCAGGAACAGACTGACAAGATTATCCTGCATATCAGCAAATCCGACCCGCAGCAGTTTGCCGCAGCTCTCGACTACACTGAAAAATTCCTCGATGAGCATGACGGCAGCCACCAGATCGATGTTGTGGCACATGCTGGCGGACTGGACCTGATGCGCGCCGATGTATCACCACTAAAAGACCAGATCATTGCCCTGATGGACAAGCACCCTAATGTGCACTTCATTGCCTGTGCCGGTGCCATCCGCATGTTCCAGCAAAAGAACGGTATCAAGCCAGTCATCATCGAGGGCGTCGGTACCGACATGACGGCATTTGACCATATTGTCGGCCGCCTGCAATCCGGTGGCTGGAAATACATCAAGGTCGAAAAGCTTTCCGAGATCTGAGGCTGGTCAGGGCTTATCGATATAGGTGATTTGCCCGCTGTTGATCTCGATGATGCCATTATCCACGCACTCCTGTAACCGGCCATCGTTGAGATATTGAATCAGATTCCGGTTGGCACCGAAGATGGACTGGATCATCGAGAATCCGATATCGACAATCGGGAAGTCCGCATCAAGAATCTGGCTGTTTTTGGTATTCTTCACCGCCGCCATGTCAGGCTGGTGGCACAGCACATTCACACGCGAAACGGGTTCCTGCAACATGAAGGCCTGTGAAGCGTGATCGTCGAGCAAGTGTCTGGCCACCAGGTCGACGACCGGTAGTGAGTTAATATCCGGGTTCGTGCCATCTGCCGAGAACGGCACTGCCACCAGATCCAGCGGGTTATTGGTTGAATCGAGGGTAGAGTAATCCTCGTTATCAAACACAATCCGCCAGATATTACTGAGACTGGCCTGATTCATCTTGAACGGCTTGTTGACGAACACATACTCGTTGGCACCGGAATCTGTACCGAACACAACGTCGTTGAATCCGTAGCCGACAATGATGTATTTACCCTCCCGGTCAACCGGCGTGTAGCCTTCCGCGTCGGTTCCGATCAGGACCTGGCCATCAGGGATACGGTGATCCTTGGCCGCATAGGGATTGATGCTGTATTTCATCCCGGCATAGGTTTGCAACCAGCCGCCGCCCCATTCACTGACGTTGGTGCTGAGAGACAGGTGGGCGGCATGTTCCAGGCCGTTTGCCGTCGGTGCCTGGTTGTTGGCGGCCCCCCGGCCCAGAAGTACCTCACCGGTCACCACCCCGACCGTGGCAAACGGGCCAATCGGTGCGATGTGATAGAGCGTCTCCAGGGTGATGGGTTCGCCGGCACGCACCGAGGCGGCATAACGGAAACCGCGTATCAGGCCCATGACCGGAAGTGGGGACTCACACGCCCCGGTTGCATCATGCGAGGTGCACAGATCTGCATAATCGCCCCCCACATCGAGACCACCGCTGGCCCACTTGTCATCAATGAGCTGCTTGCCCGTGGCTCTCAGCGCATCGGTGAACAGCGAATGCAGTGTCCCTTCATAAATGGCCGCCGTGAATTCATGGATGAAGTTATTGCGGTTCAGGTCCATGCCCGCAATGGCCAGCGGCTCCTCAACCCCGAAGTGTTTTTCACCAGGATTGACGATATCCTTCGGAATCATCCTGCCATGCACGAAGTGTCTGGCATTCGAGGTGCCATTCAGGAAGGGCTCCCGCACGGCTTCAACCATTTCGGCGATTTCCGGGTCTTCCTTGACGGCCTCCTCGACCCGGTGCTGCCTGAAATCAATCTTCGACAGCTTCTTGTCCTTGAAGGTCAGGTTGAGTTCACCGAGGTGCGATCCGTCCTGGCCCTGTGAAACCATCGCGGTGCCGTTTTTGGTGTAGATTATCCTTGGGGTTTTTTCGTGCATATCCGCAGAGAGCACCAGGTCGACACCGCCAGCCCCCAGGGTATCATCAACCATGTCGATCAGGCGGCGGTTGTTGGCGTGGTTCAGCTCGGAAGTCATCACAACCATGTCAACTTCGCCGGCCTGCCGTTTCGTATTCATCAGTTCCACCAGTTCGATGATCTCTTCATCTCCCTTGGTGAAACAGATCCCCTCGACGACCGGATTTCCGATGACCCGTGGACCACGCTCCGTGGTGAATGCGATCACCCCGATATTGATGCCTGTCCCGGGATCCGTCACGATCCTGTAGGGTTCGAACAGCCGGGTCCTTTCACCGACCGGCGGGCAATTGGCCGAATTGCGATCGTTGTCGATGTAGGCATTCGATGCCAGGGTTGTCCAGTTCGCCAGCCGGGCAGCACCAAAATCACACTTGTTGGGATGGAAAGGAGGTGGTGTCCCGTCGCTGGTATCCTTGATGCGGGAGTTTGTATCCAGGATGCCGCGTGCCGTATCGGTAAATCCCCACAATTCATTTGCACGACAGGTGCCGTAGGTGAATTCCCAGTTCCCCGGGGCAAACAGGTCAATATCGAATTCATTCAGGATGCCGACAATCCCGTCACCGCGGGTGAAGGTCACTTCAACCCCGCCATGGGATGTGTCACCCACCAGGAAGGTAAAATGTGTGCGGCCCCGGGCGTCTGCAATATGCCTGATTTTCTTGACCAGCGTAAACATCCTGGCCAGGCCACCCTCGAGGTCCTTGTTGGTATTGTCACTGCGGACATTCACGGCGGGTTCGATCTGCCCGTGGGTGTCGCCAATATGGATTATTGTGATCTTCTCTGTACTCTCGGCGTATGTGTTGAATGCACAACCGAGTGCAACAGTCGCGATTGCTGCGGTAATTTTCCGGTTGATTCTCATGGTCTACTCCTCATTACACAATCACCGGGTTCGTCTCTGCTTGAATTATCTATTCCCTATCGTCAGACCCGTTTGTTGTGCTCTCTCATGACAAGATACAGTGCATTGTCCTGTTTGATGTAATCTCCCTTTCCCGGGCGCTGATCTTGTGATTATCGCTTGAATGTCGAGTGACCGGACTCCTGCATAATTGCCAGCCACTCACTCTCAATTAGACCCAGGCGTCGATCCGGCTGCCTGCGCCGTTCCTCCAGTAACACATCGCCAAAAGCGTCACGAAACGGAAAGGTCACTTTTCTGTCCCGCTGCCGCCTGTCTTGTCGGCTTCGTATTCGCATTCGTTGCATCCCCAAACGGTCTCTGTGGTATTCACTCACCCCGTCAATCCAGCAGGATTCCGGTGACAGGCCTGCGTACAGGTCCTGACGCCGGGTATAGCCACCGGATCCTCTGGTACTTTAACGAGCAAACTCTGTCATCTTTACTCGATGAATTCCCTTTTTAGCCACTCGGCGCCGGCGCCCTGGGTCGGCTGCACAATGCCAGGCCCACCAAACTCGGACACCGGTACCGGATCAACTGCGTTGACCCGGCCAAGACCATCATCGGTGACGTTGACCGTGTGGAAGGCCAGGTAACGGCGCAGAGCATCAACCGGGTGCACGAAGTTATCCGGCGCCACCTTCAGGAACAGCGGACCGCCACTGTCAAACCGGATCGGATCAAAGATGTCCTCGTCGTTGACCGGTGGCAAAACGACAAATCCTCCGCTCATGTCAAGCTGTCGGTTCCCGAAGATATCCGTGTCTCCGGATGTTTCCTGGCTGGCCGTAATGAAACGCAGGTTGGTTGCGCCCGCGGTGCGGCAGACCTCATCAACCGGGTTGCCGTGCGGATAGCAGGAGGCCAGCGTGTAGATCTTGCTGTCATCTATCCTTGCACCGCCAACGGTCACTCCGGCAAGGCGCTTGCCGTAACTGATGCTACGCGGGAAGTCGTCGCTCAGGCGGATATCGAAGTGCATATTATTGGTGAAGCCGAGGAACCAGCCGCCACGCTGACGGTAGGGGTTCGGGTCAAACACGTTATTGAGGATTCCCTCCCAGTGCAGCTTCAGCCGTCCGCCGCTGTACTCGGCCAGAGCGGTCGCGGCACCGATGGGGTAGTAGTCATACAAATCTCCGATGGTGATGTCACCGCTGGCGGTAGAACCATCGGACAACAACTCACCATCGCCAAAAATTACCACATCGAAGCGGAATCCATTGGTGGTCGACAACGTATTGGCATCTGTCAGGGGATTACCCTTGGAATCATACTCGCCAAGATTCTTCGCCAGGTCAGCGAAGGCATCCACCATGACATTGTTGGAGATGTCCTCAAGCACGTCGAAACGCTGGATCGTTACCTCCGTTGTGCCGACCACTTTATCAATCGAATCGCACAGGGTGTGTCCGGTACCAAACTTGAAGGCATTGACGCCAAAGGTGTGACACTCGTGCTTCGGGCCCGAGACGAAGGTCGACTGCGCCTCCTCCACCATGTCTGCCACGTCGGGGTCCTCGGCAACGTTTGAATCGGCCTCGATCAGATCCCACTCGAAATCAATAATCTTTCCTGCCCCGTTAATCCTGAGGTCAAGTCGGCCCAGGAAGCTGTCCTCACCAGCCTCGGTGACAATGCTGAAAGAGCCACCTTTGTGCTCGATCACGATGGCCTCTGGCGTGCGCTCGTGGGTATGACCGCTGAACATGACATCGATGTCGGGAAACTCCTTGACCATCTGGACGTTCTTGGCCAGACCGAGCTCCGACAGCACCACAATGAGGTCAGCTCCCTCCGCCTTGGCATCCGCGATTGCCTGCGGCAGTTCCTTGTAGCCCATGGTAAAGCGGAAGTTGGTATTGAAGGCCTGCGCCTGCTGCGGCACCACATCACTGGTGATGCCTATGATACCTACTTCCACGCCACCCACCTCCTTGATAAGGTAGCGGTCATGCACACGCGGCCCGAGGGGGACGGGTTTATCAGGGTTGTTGATAAGGGCCACCTCGCTGTAGTTGTAGAGGTTGATGGCCACCGTCGGGAACGTAGCCTTGGTCACGTGGCATTCTTCATAGGTCGTGGCATTCAGACCGCCGGGCACATTGCAGGTATTGCCCAGCTGATCGTCCATCCAGGCAATGGTGGTGCGGTTGTTGGGCGCTAGCGGGAGCTTGGCATTCGTAAAACGTTGCCGATAGACACGTGGGCCCCAGCCAAAATCCCAGTTGCCGGGGGTGAAGGCGTCGATGTCGAGCGAGTTCATCCAGGGCATGATGAGATCACCCAGCGAGAACAGCATCACCGCGCCGCCGTGCGTGCTGTCACCCACAGCCAGCAGCAGGTTGTCCGGATTATCTGCGCGCACTTCGTCGATCAGCGTGGTCAGTTTGGCCAAGCCACCGCTGTTCGGGTCCATGCGCCCGTCCGGGAAGATTTCGGCGTGCGGGTGAATGTGACCATGGACATCTGACAATTGCATCAGTGTAATTGTCTTGTTCTTGTTTCCCTTGGCCATGGCGGTCGAACTCACTGCACATGCCAGCAGGACACAACCTGCCATACACATGTTCAGCACTTTATTGTGATCTATCATCTGAGGCTCCTCTAATATCGTTATAATGCCGCTGCGGCGGTCTTGTTATAGGCAGGTTGTCATATGTGTCCGCTGCAGGATTTAACCTGCGCCGTTACCTCCTCCAGCGGGCAGAGGCGTTAGCTGTAACCCAATACAAACATGCTGACGCTGAATACCGAATAGGGAAATTCCCTATATCGACTGAGTAGATAGCTTGATTAGTAAATTATTAAAGCGTTACTTACTGAATTACCCGGCGCTCAGGTGGAACTTAAAACAAACAGCCGGAGTCCAGTTGTGGCGGGTGACAGGTGGAAACAGTTATGGACTGATGATGCCAAGACGAATGGCCAGTCGGGTCAGGCCGGCAATGTTGGCAATACCGAGCTTGGTCTTGATGCGGGTCATGTGATGGCCCACCGTCTTTGGGCTGAGATTCAGCAACTCTGCAATATCATTGACCGATTTGCTGTCTGCCAGCAACCGGAATACCTCGAACTCGCGCTGGGATAAACCCGCTATCTGTTCACTGTCAGGTGATGTTTTGCGTTTCACCAGGTGAGGCATCATCTCCTGTCCGACATACATCTCACCGGCGGCCACCTTGCGTACCGCCTCGGTCATCACCTCTGATGCACTGCGCTTGGAGATATAACCGAGCACGCCGAGATCCAGTGCCCGGTTAAGCATGACCTCGTTCTCGTGCACGCTGAATACCAGTATTTTCGCGCTGTTGTCATGCGCAAGAATCCGGCGACTTGCTTCCAGCCCGCCCATCCCTGGCATGGCCAGGTCCATGACAACGACATCCGGCTGCAGTTCGCAGTAACGGCTGTAGGCATCCTCGCCACTCGCGACTTCGGCAATGACTTCAATACTGGACGTGCTCTCGAGCAGCCGCCGGTAACCGGCACGCACCACCTCGTGATCATCCGAGAGCAGGATTCTGATCAGGCCCATGCGTTTATCATGCGCCTGATTCGGCTGACGTCAAGGGTAGCTCAACCGTTATCATCGTACCCTCGCCGGGTGTTGAGACTACGGTGAAACAGCCATTGACGCCCTTCACCCGTTCGCGCATGCCGATCAGACCCAGGCCCGAACCGCGCGACTCCGGATCCATGCCCACGCCATCGTCCTGTATTACCAGACGGATGCCATACCCCCTCTCGTCCCCGGCAGCACCGGCCGGAAAATCATCAACGACGGCAAGTCCGATTGCGACATGATATGCCTTTGCGTGCTTGGCGATATTGGTGAGACATTCCTGCACAATCCGGTAAAGTGTGATGTTGATCTCCTCACCAAGATCGGACAGCTTGCCGTCAGTTGCCACTTCATAGACGGTATCCGGCTGCCTGGCCCGCCAGGCATCGACTTCCTCGTTCAGGGTGTCTATGAGCCCCAGGTCATCCAGCATGCCGGGCCGCAGACGCTGCATCATGGAATGCACGACCTCGTAGATACGCGAGGACACCTCCTGGATTGCCGTGGCGCTGGCAGCCATACGCGAGTCACAATCCGGTGCCCGCTCGCTGATGATTTTCGCATCGGCCTGGATGGCCGTGATGCATTGCCCGAGTTCATCATGCAGTTCGCGCGCAAGGTGACGGCGCTCGCCCTCCTGCACCGCCAGGGATTTCTGGATCAGAAAGCGGTTTTCGCTGAGCAATTTCCGGCTTTCCTCCTCCGCGTGCTGGCGCTCTGTGACTTCCTTCGTGAGTTCGGCCGTACGCCTGTTGACCTGGCGTTTGACCAGGATGTTGAAAGACACGCTCAACAGGATAAAAAACAGCATCAGCGCAAACCAGTACCAGTAGCGGCTAATGGCCTCCGCCAGCGTGAATCTGGCGGACCTGGCATAGGGTCCGATTTCCAGCTGCATGAACAGGTCATGCACGGGTTGGTAGTTGAGCGGCACGGTCCAGCCGGCATAGTCCCCGGCCCGACTTGCCGGGTGATCATCCGGCATTTGCAGCAGGGCAATGGCCACCTCGCTGGCCAGTACATCGGCTGTTGACCGCACCTTGGCGAAGGCCCACTCCGGGTACAGGCGGGTACTGCGCAGGAAGGGGATATCGCCGCCGGTCTGCATATTGAGAATACGGAAATCCGCCAGCTCGATGAGTCCCTGCGCGGCCAGGCCCTCGAGGATACCGGTCCGCACCGTGCCCGCATCCACCTTGCCGTCACGCACGTCGAAGACGATGTTGTCCTGTGGAAACCCGGTAAAGCGAAGTTCGCTGAAGTCCCTGAACGGGTCGATGCTCACATCCTTGAGTTCACGCCAGGCCATCTGGAAGCCGCCAAAGGCGCCCTCGTCCACCGCACAGAATGTCTTGCCGCGCAGATCGGCAAGCGTGTGGATGTCATTGCGTCCGGCGTGCGTGAAGATCACCGCACCGAATGTCTTGGAGGGCCTGCCGTGGCGTCTGTTCTTCAGCGTCGCTATGCGGGTGATGCCATAACCCGCTTCCAGCTCGACATAATTGCCCGGGTTGGTCAGGATGAAGTCGAGTTCGCCGCGTTCCAGCGCTGCCCGCATCCCCTGGAGATCGAGGGGCAAGAGGCGAAACTCGTGCCCGGTGATTTGCTCAGCCAGGTAATCAACCGTCGGGGTCCACATCCCGATGGCGGTGTCGACGCCCCGATGCGCCAGTACGCCAACTGTGACCTGATGACCGGCGGCTGCAACCGGCGGCAGCCAGACCACCAACCACAGCAGTATGATTACGAATTCCTTGCCAGGCCGCATAAACCCCTCAGCCGGCGTTGCCCGGGGGACGCGAACTCTCGCCGGTCGCATCCTGCTTCTGCATGAACGTGCGCATAACGCTGTCCAGCTGCTCCTGTACCTGTGCCAGCGGCCGGGACGCATCGATGACCCGGTAACGCCCGTCATGTTGTCTTGCCATGTCGAGATAGGCTTGCCGGACACGTTCAAAAAAGTCGACCTTCTCCTGTTCAAAACGGTCCGGGGTGCTGCGATTATTGGCACGCGCCAGGCCGACCTCGACCGGCACATCCAGTAACAGGGTCAGATCGGGGCGAAAATCCCCCTGCACCAGCTGCTCCAGTGCAGTGATTTTTTCCATATCCAGACCACGGCCGCCACCCTGGTAGGCATAGGTGGCATCGGTAAAACGGTCACACAGCACCCACTTGCCCGCTTCGATGGCCGGCCGGATGACTTTATCCAGGTGTTCGGCACGCGCAGCGAACATGAGCTGCAACTCGCAGTCCGGGTTCATGCCCTTGTATTGCGGATCCAGCAGCAGGCCGCGAATTGCCTCACCCAGCGGGGTGCCACCCGGCTCGCGGGTCGCCACCAGTTCCTTGCCGGCAGCGGCGATCAACTGCTGCAGGTATTCCAGGTTGGTGGTCTTGCCGACCCCCTCGATGCCTTCGACGGTAATGAACCTGCCGGGCATGCTATTGCTCTGCATCCGGCAAGCTGATGTGCGACTGTCCCAGCTGGTATTTCTTTACTGCCATATTGTGTTCCTGCAGGGCCCGGGAAAAATAGTGGCTGCCATCACCACGTGCGACGAAATACAGGTAACCGTTTTCATCCGGATGCAACACGGCCTGGAGCGCATCAATTCCCGGCATCGCAATGGGTGTTGGCGGCAGCCCGCTGCGGGTATAGGTATTGTACGGTGTATCGGTCTGCAGGTCGCGGCGGCGGATATTGCCGTCAAAGTCCTCACCCATGCCATAGATGACCGTCGGGTCGGTCTGCAGCCGCATGCCCTTGCGCAGACGCTGGATAAAGACACCGGCAATTCGTGGCCGCTCATCGGTACGCCCGGTTTCCTTTTCAACAATCGATGCCAGTATCAGGGCCTGGTACGGATTCTCCAGCGGCAAGTCTTTTTCACGGTCCTGCCAGGTACTGGCCAGCTGCTGCTCTGTCGCCGCGTAAGCGCGCTGCAAAAATTCAACATCAGTGGTACCACGCGGGAAATAATAGGTATCCGGCAGGAAACGCCCCTCCGGGTGTTCATCAGGATGACCCAGCACAACCATGATCTCGTCATCATTCCCGGACTCGAGTGTAGCGGTAATGGCATCATTCGTACGGATGGCCGCCAGCAGTTCCCGGAAGGTCTGTCCCTCGATGATGGTCTGTGAATACTGGATGACATCCCCATCGACCAGTGCCTGCATCAGTTCTCGTGGCATCATGTCCGGCCCGAGCCGGTATTCCCCTGCCTGCAGTCGATGCGCTGCATTCAGCTCCCGGCCCAGCAATGTCAGAAAACGTGGCTGATCGATGACGCCGAGTTGCCTGAGTTCATTTGCCAGGCCCGCCAGTGACGAGCCGCTTTTGACTGCATAGACCAGCCCGTCAGCAGGTACAGCCAATGGCTGTTGCAGAAACTGCTGGTAACGCACATACAGGACAGCAAAGGCAATCAATAGCCCGGACACCAGCAGTACCAGGCCATTCCCCCACCAGCGGCGCTTGCCGGCATCAGGCATCGCGGGTATTAGCCGTTGTCTCACTGCGCCAGGCCTCTCCCTCGTCCTGCACCTGTTCGAGTGCTGTTTGCAAGGCAGTAGTCACCGGACCTTTGATAAATGTCATGGCATCGATTCTGCTGACCGGCCAGATGCCGATCAGGCTGTTGGTAACGAAGACCTCATCTGCCTGCTCCAGCATGGCAAGCGGGAGGATTGTTATTTTCAACGGTATTCCCTGTTGTTCCGCCATTTCCATCACAATGGTGCGCATGATACCGGCAACACCGCAACGTGACAGGTCCGGCGTGTGAATAACACCGTTCGTTACCAGGAACAGGTTACTCATGGTGCCCTCGATCAGGTTGCCGTCGGTATCACACAGCAGGCCTTCGTGGATATCGGGGTCATCCCATTCACAACGCGCCAGCACCTGCTCCAGACGGTTCAGATGCTTGATGCCGGCAAGGGCCGGGTTCTGCGACAGACGATTGCTGCACAGGCGTACTGTTATACCGGCCTTGCCATGCGATTCCGGCATGTCCGGCAAGGGATGCAACTGCATGATCCGGGTCGGGTGCTCTTTGCCAGTTACGCGGTAACCACGCCCACCAGTGCCGCGGGTGATAATGAGTTTCAGGACGGCCTGCTCCACCCCAGCCAGTAGTACACTGGCTTCTGACTGCAGGATATCGATGTCCGGCGCGGTAATACCGAGGCGCTGGCAGCCGGCCTGCAAGCGTGTCATGTGCCGCCGCCAGCAGCGCGGCCTGCCCTGCTGCACCGTAATGGTCTCGAATACACCATCTCCGTACAGTAGCCCCCGGTCCATGCTCGACACACAGTCCATTGGCTCACCGTTCAGCAGCACCGGCCTGGTCACGTTTGTCGTCATCTCTCGCAGCCTGCCTGTCAACTGTCCGTTGCACCCAGTGCCCGCAACAGGCCACGCGCCTTGGCGCGGGTCTCCTCAAGCTCGGCTGCTGCAACCGAGTCCGCTACGATGCCGGCGCCTGCCCGCAGGTGAATATGCTTGTCTGTTACTGTCATGGTGCGAATCAGGATATTCAGGTCCATGCTGCCATCGCGATTGATATAACCCATCGAACCGGTATAGGCGCCGCGTGGCTGCTGCTCCAGCTCGGCGATAATTTCCATACAGCGCACCTTGGGGCAACCGGTAATGGTGCCGCCGGGAAACACGGCGCGAATGACCTGACCGGGCGTTACCTCCGGGCGCAATTCACCGCGAACGTTCGAGACAATATGATGCACATGCGCATAGGACTCCAGCACCATGAACTCGTCCACATTTACCGTGCCCGGCTTGCAGATACGGCCGAGATCATTGCGCTCAAGATCAATCAGCATAATATGCTCGGCCCGTTCCTTGGGATGGGCCAACAGTTCCTGCGCCCAGGCGGCATCCGCCTCATTGCTGTCACTGCGCGGGCGGGTACCGGCGATCGGGCGTGTCTCGACCATCCGTCCCTGCACGCGCACCAGACGTTCCGGGGAAGAACTGACAATGGCAGCCGTATCCCAGCGTGCAATCCCGCCAAACGGTGACGGATTCTGTTGCCTGAGGTTCCTGTACAACGCGGCAACATCAACCGGCTCCTCTGCCGTAAGCTGCCAGTGACGGGACAGGTTGACCTGGAAAACATCGCCCTCCCGGATGTAATGATGTATGCGCGCAATGGCATCCAGGTATTGCCCTGGCTGCGCCTCTTCAATCGCATCATTACGGCTTGTATCCACTCTGTCTGTCGCGTCTGCGGCAGGCAGATTCGCGATATCCTGTTCTATCTGCGCAATGCAATCGGTATAGCCGGGTTCTGCCATTATAACTGTGGCGCCGGATTCCCGGTCGTGAATAATTGCGCTTCCGAAGCGCGTGGCGATGGCTACCGGCATAACATTATCTGCCACAGGCAACTGCAGTCGCGGCTCAATCTGACCGGCCAGTTCATAGCCCAGATAGACAAACCAGCCACCGGTAAACGGCAGGGATTGCTGCTCACATTGTTCAGCCGGTTGAGTTGACCACCAGTCATCCAGTGAGGCAAGAAAGTCATTGGCGCCGGACGTACCGTGCCAGCCAGTCAACTCACCACTGGCATGCAGGACAAGGCTGTCACCGGGACAGGCAAACAGGATATCGAAACGACCCTGATCGGCGCTCTGCAGCAAGTGTGGATAGTGTTGCGGGAACTGCGTATGCAGTGCAACGAGGCCAAGCGTCCGCGGGACATCCCTGACATGACAGTCAGCACCCGGGGCAACGTGATATTTGTCCGTGTCGGGCACGGCTTGCATTGAAGTCAGTCCGGCTTACGCAGGATCAGCGTACCGTTGGTGCCACCGAAACCGAACGAGTTTGACATGGCGACATCGATTTTCATTTCACGGGCCATGTTTGGCACAAAGTCCAGGTCACACTCCGGATCGGGATCAGTGAGGTTGATCGTCGGTGGCGCCACCTGGTCGCGCATGGCCAGTATTGCAAACACCGCTTCGATACCACCGGCAGCGCCCAGCAAATGGCCGGTCATGGACTTGGTGGAACTCACGGCGACATCACCGGCACCGCCACCAAATACCGACTTGATTGCCAAGGTCTCGGCCAGGTCTCCGGCCGGCGTCGAGGTGCCGTGGGCATTGATGTAGTCGATATCACTGGCGTTGAGACCGGCATCGGCCAGTGCATTGACCATACAGCGCGCCGCGCCTTCACCACCTTTGGAAGGCTGGGTCATATGGTAGGCGTCACCACTCATGCCGAAACCGGCAATCTCGGCGTAGATATTGGCGCCACGGGTACGTGCCTGCTCGTATTCTTCAAGCATCAGGATACCGGCGCCGTCACTGAGAACGAAACCGTCGCGACCCTTGTCCCAGGGGCGGCTGGCCGCTTCCGGGTCATCATTGCGGGTCGACAGGGCACGGGCCGAGGCAAACCCGCCGATACCCGTTGGACAGGTTGCCATCTCGGCACCGCCGGCCAGCATGATGTCGGCATCGCCATAGGCAATCATGCGTGCCGCCACACCGATATTGTGTGTCGCAGAAGTACAGGCCGTAACGATGGCGATATTGGGACCACGCATGCCATAGGTAATCGACAGGTTACCGGCGATCATATTGATGATATTGGCCGGCACAAAGAACGGTGAGATCTTGCGTGGCCCACCATCAAGGTAGGCCTGGTAGGCAGTCTCGATCCCCGGCAAGCCGCCTATACCGGAACCGATCGCCAAACCAGCGCGATCGGTGTTCGTATCATTTATCTCGATACCGGAATCGGTGAAGGCCTGGCTGGCAGCAGCAATCCCGTAATGGATGAACTGCGCCATCTTGCGCGCTTCCTTGGTCGTGATGTAGTCAGTGATATCGAAATCCCTGACCTCACCGCCAAAGCGCACCGGAAATCCGGAAACGTCGAAATGGGAAATCGGGCCAATGCCGCTGTTACCGGCAAGGATATTGGCCCAGGCATCCTCAGCAGAATTGCCAACGGGTGAAATGATACCGAGACCGGTAATGACTACTCGTCTTTTGGACAACGCCTGTTTCCTGTCAACGTTCGGTTTGGAAAATCAAGAAGCCAGATACAAAAGGCCGCACCCGTCATCATGCAGGTACGGCCGGTATCTGTCTGGTAAAGATCAGCCGAGATGCGCGGTTACGTAGTCAATCGCCTGTCGCACGGTAGTGATCTTCTCGGCCTCCTCGTCAGGAATTTCACATTCAAATTCCTCTTCCAGGGCCATTACCAGTTCAACTGTATCCAGCGAATCGGCGCCAAGATCATCTACAAAGGAAGCAGTGATGGTCACTTCATCTTCCTTCACCCCCAACTGTTCAACAACAATCTTCTTGACGCGTTCATCAACATTGCTCATTTCGGATTATTCCTCTCTGTTTGAATAGGCAGTATCCACTGCGCGGCTATTGTAGTGAATGCAGGTTAAAAGGTACAACATGAAGTCTGTTCGCTACCATGACAAAAACAGGCGTCAGGCCCCTGCTACAATTGCATGACCGGATAATGCAGGACATTTATACTATATATAACAATAATATACAATTCATACATGAGATCAATTCTGGCAATAGCCGTTCGCCAGTCAGTGATTGCTCAGCCCATGTACATGCCGCCGTTGACATGAATGGTTTCACCCGTGATATAGGCCGCCTCATCCGAGGCCAGAAAGGCCACGGCATTCGCGATGTCCTTTACATCCCCCAGCTTTGCCAGCGGGATCTGCTCAAGCAACTTGTCGCGCTGACCGTCTGACAAGGCACGTGTCATGTCGGTATCGATAAAACCGGGTGCGACTGCGTTCACGGTAATGCCACGCGAGCCGACCTCACGCGCCAGTGACTTGGTAAAGCCGATAACCCCCGCCTTGGTCGCCGCATAGTTTGCCTGTCCCGGGTTGCCCGTTGCACCAACAACGGAACTGATAGTAATGATCCGGCCGTGTTTTGCCTTCATCATGCCGCGCAGGCAGGCCTTGCTCATGCGAAATGCGGATGTCAGGTTGGTATTGATAACATCGTCCCACTCGTCATCCTTCATGCGCATCAAGAGATTGTCACGGGTGATACCGGCATTGTTTACCAGTACCGTCGGGTTAGCGTATTCATCCTGCACCGCTTTCAGAAAATCTCTAATGGAATCCGCATCGGTCACATTCAGGACCTTGCCGGTACCGGTAATATTATTTTCGGCCAGTGTTGCAGTAATCGCCCCCGCGCCCCTGTAACTGGTCGCCGTACCGATGACCGTTGCATCGCGTGCCCCCAGTTCCAGCGCAATCGCCTGCCCGATACCGCGGCTTGCGCCGGTTACCACAACAATTTCATCACTCAGTGCCATGCTTGCTCCTCTTGCTCGTTTTTCAGTGCGTCCGCCAGTGAGCCGGAATCAAATACCGGAACGGCCACCAGCGAACGGTCAATGCGTTTTGTCAAACCGGCCAGCACCTTGCCAGGCCCGGCCTCTACCAGGCGAGTGATGCCCTGGTCACGCATGGCTTCAATCGTTCTGACCCACTGCACAGGGCTGTAGAGTTGCTGCGCCAGTACCGACCGGATCGAATCCGGGTCATCATGTGCCGTGACATCGACATTTTGTATGACCGGGATCGCGGGTGCGGATATCGCGGTTGCCTGCAACCGCCCGGCAAACTGTTCCGCCGCAGGTCGCATGAGCTCACAGTGTGATGGCACGCTGACCGGCAAGGTCACGGCCCGCCTGGCACCGCGCTCTTTAGCCAGCACCGTAGCACGCTCAACCGCCCCGGTATTGCCGGCGATAACTACCTGCCCGGGTGAATTGAAGTTCACGGCCGTCAGCACAGCGCCTTCGGCGGCATCATCACATACACTGATAACGGCATCATCATCGAGTCCGAGAATTGCCGCCATGGCACCGACACCGTCCGGTACCGCCTGCTGCATACAATGACCGCGTTCGGCCACCAGGGCAACGCCATCAGTAAAGCTCATCGCACCGGCACACACCAGTGCCGTGTATTCACCCAGGCTATGGCCTGCCATGATGGCGGGTGATTTACCCTTGCTCGCCTGCCAGACACGCCAGACCGAGACACCGGCGGCCAGCATGGCCGGTTGTGTCCGGTCGGTCCTGTTCAGGTCTTCAGCCGGGCCTTCACTGACCAGTTGCCACAAGTCATAACCCAGCACATCACTGGCCTCGTTAAAGGTTTCATCGACTTGCGGGTAATGGGTAGCCAGCTCCGATAACATGCCGACTGACTGCGATCCCTGGCCGGGGAACACCATTGCCAGTGTTGAATCCGTGTTAGTCGCTGTGTTCATGGTTTCTGTATGTATCAATCATGTGATTCACCGCAGAGACGCAAAGCACGCAGAGAAACAAAAGATATCAGTATTTCAGCAGCGCCGATCCCCAGGTAAAGCCGCCGCCAAAGGCTTCCATCAGCAGGGTTTCACCGCGCTTGATGCGACCGTCACGCACCGCCGTATCGAGCGCCAGCGGCACCGAGGCCGCCGAGGTATTGCCATGCTCATCGACCGTAACCACGACATGGTCCATGGACATCTTCAGCTTGCGTGCCGTTGCCTGGATAATGCGGATATTGGCCTGGTGCGGGATCAGCCAGTCAATATCGGACTTCTCCATCTTGTTGGCTGCCAGGGTTTCGTCAACTATGCGGCCAAGTGTATTCACTGCCATCTTGAACACTTCATTACCCTGCATCTGGATGTAGGCCTGGCCGGCCTGGACATGTTCGTAGCCGGATGAAATACCATGCGGCACGCTCAGCAGGTGTTCGTAACTGCCATCGGCATGCAGGTGGGTCGACAGGATACCGGGCTCATCGCTGGCCTCGAGTATCACGGCACCGGCACCATCACCAAACAGGATGCTGGTGCTGCGGTCATTCCAGTCGACAATCCGTGACAACGTCTCGGTACCAATCACCAGTGCACACTTTGCAGATCCGGTACGAATAAACTTGTCGGCAATACCCAGTGCATAGATAAAGCCGGTACACACGGCCTGCACATCAAAGGCAGCCGTACCGTGGATATCGAGGCGTTGCTGCAGCAGGCACGCAGTGCTCGGAAACACCCGATCGGGAGTAGTGGTCGCCAGGACTATCAGGTCAACCTGACGTGGTGTCTTGCCAGCCGCTTCCATGGCACGGGATGCGGCAATCTCGGCCAGATCACAAGCCGTTTCATCACCGGCGGCGATATGACGCTCGCTGATCCCGGTACGATCACGGATCCACTCATCCGTGGTATCCATGATCTTTTCCAGGTCATGATTGGTCAGCACCTTTTCGGGCAGGTAGCTGCCGGTACCGGTTATGCGTGAATACTTCATACCGCCTGCCTCTGTTCCAGGTAGGTTTGCAACTGCTTACTGATGCGCTCGGGTACAGACTCACGGACTTCAACCGCAGCCACCTTGATGGCATTGGCAAAGGCCAGTTCATCGGCACCGCCATGACTCTTGATGACAATCCCTTTCAGGCCCAGCAGGCTGGCGCCATTGTAACGTCGCGGATCGATCCGGTGCCGAAAGGCCTTCAATACCGGCATTGCAACAAGTGCAGCCAGTTTGGTGAGTATATTGCGACTGAATTCCTCGCGGATAAACTGGGCGATCATCCTGGCAACGCCTTCACTGGTTTTCAGTGCCACGTTACCAACAAAGCCATCAGCAACGATGACATCAAAACCGCCCTTGTAGATATCATCACCCTCGGCATAACCACCGTAGTTGAGGTGACTGGAAGCCAGTAGCTGCGCTGCTTCCTTGACCTGTTCGTTCCCCTTGATCTCCTCCTCACCAATATTGAGCAGACCAATGCGCGGGTTGTCATTGCGGTCCATGGCGCGAGCCATTACCGAGCCCATGACAGCAAACTGCAACAGGTGTTCCGCATCACAATCGACATTCGCCCCCAGATCGAGCATCCAGGTATGTGACATCATTGACGGTAACGCAGTGCAGATAGCCGGCCGGTCGATGCCGGGCAGCATCTTCAGCACAAAACGCGAAGTCGCCATCAGTGCACCGGTATTACCGGCACTGACGCAGGCATCGGCAACACCTTCCTTGACAAGGTTGACCGCCACGCGCATGGAGGAATCTTTCTTGTTCCGCATGGCATGGGACGGCAGATCGTCCATCTCTACGACCTGGCTGGCATGTCGTATCTTCAGACGAGCATGACTGGCTGCCTGGTGCTGGCCGAGGGAACGTTGCAGCACAGCCTCGTCACCGACGAGGATGATGGAGAGATCGTTATGTTCCCGTAGCGCCGTCAGCGCAGCAGGCACCACCACGTCGGGACCGATATCCCCGCCCATGGCGTCGAGCGCCACCGTAACCACGGTGCTCATGAATGGCCGCCTGGCAATGGGCCTGTTGAATGGCTGGTTTTATTCCGGCAGCAACAGGCAGAATGCCGCTGGACTGCCGGATCCTGGCGGAAATCAGTCAAGGTCCCTGTTGATGACCTTGCGACCGCGGTAGAAGCCATCGGGACTGACGTGATGCCGGCGATGGGTCTCGCCGGTGGTCGGTTCAATCGACAGTGTAGCCTCGCTGAGGCTGTCATGTGACCGGCGCATACCGCGTTTTGATGGCGTTTTTCGGTTCTTTTGAACGGCCATGATTTTGACTCCTTGGTCGAGTATTACTATTTCTGTTTCAGTTGCGCCAGCACGGCAAACGGGTTTTCCCGTTCCACCCCTGCTGATGCCGCGTAATCTGTTTTCAGTTCCCGGCAATCTGCCCTGTCCTCATGCAGCGGCACAATAGGCAATGCCAGTAACACCTCTTCCGTGACCACCTCTGCAATCACTGCAGGCTCGCGTGACACCAGCAGTGGTTCGTAGCTGTCCGGCAGATCACCTGCCGCATCCTGGCTAAACACCAGCCCGAGACGGAATGTTGTCTGCAGCGGATAGTCCATGGACTCGAGACACCGCTGACATTGCAGCAGCAAACGGCCTGACACCGAACCGGTTAACGTGTGCGTGCCGCCTTCATCCTTGCCCAGCGACAGCATCACGTCCAGTTCACCGGCATCGGATTCCAGCAAGGGTAATACGCGGGTCAGACTGGCCAGTTTAATCCGGCCACGAACTTCGCGCCCCGCCTCAGCCATTGCATACAGATCGAGACGATCCGGCAGGTGCTCTATCATAACCCGCTTATATTATATATACACCCCGGGACTGTCAAAAGAAAACTCTGATATTCAGAGAGTTTAGCTGCCAGACGGGTCGCCGCCATATTGACAGAAATCACCGGATTGCGTACTTAGTCAGTTACGGCAAACCAGCGGCACGCTCACGGGCGGCATCGCTGCCCATGGCATACTAGTACTCTTTCAAGATGATATTGCCGGGTTCAGTTGGTCTGTCAGCGTTCAGGGCAAGGCGCGCCTCGC
>JBDLJX010000008.1:0-49793 GCA_039714155.1 Pseudomonadota bacterium
TCTTGTAAAGGGCACGCCATTCCCTGCGAGACGCGCCTTGCAGCTAACGGCTTCTCGTCTCGCTGATACGTACACGTTATCCGTTACACCACACTAGGGGACTGCGCCTGTTTTTGTAGCCCGGATGAAGCGAAGCGTAATCCGGGGATGGGCTACCCCTGTATCAATCAGTAACGAGGAATCATTGCCAATGAGCGTCGAAACACAGAAGGAAACCCTTGAATTCCAGGCCGAGGTAAAGCAGTTGCTGCACCTCATGATCCATTCGCTGTATTCCAACAAGGAGATCTTCCTGCGGGAACTGATATCCAATGGCTCGGATGCCTGCGACAGGCTGCGTTTCCAGGCCCTCGGGGACGAGGCCCTGTACGAAGCTGATTCCGATCTGAAGCTGCGTATTGATTTCGACAAGGACGCCCGTACTGTCACGGTTACTGATAATGGAATCGGCATGACGCGGGACGAGGTGGCGGACAATATCGGCACCATTGCCAAATCCGGCACGCAGCAGTTCTTCGAATCACTGACCGGTGACCAGGCCAGTGATGCCCGCTTGATTGGCCAGTTCGGCGTCGGCTTTTACTCGACATTTATTGTTGCCGACAAGGTCACACTGACAACCCGGCATGCCGGGTTGCCGGCGGAACAGGGTGTGCGCTGGGAGTCTGCCGGTGATGGCAATTACACACTGGAGACGGTCGAGCGTGCCACGCATGGCACCGAGGTGGTGCTGCACCTGCGCGAGGGCGAGGATGAATTTCTGGATGCCTTCCGCCTGCGCGCCATCATTCATAAATATTCCGACCACATCCCACTGCCGATTGAAATGCAGGTGGAGGGCGAAGACAAGCAGGGCGAGTACGAGGCAGTCAACAAGGCCTCGGCCCTTTGGACGCGGCCGCGCAACGAGATCACGGATGCTGAATACAGGGAATTCTACAAGCATGTCGCGCATGACTTTGAAGACCCGATGAAATGGGTGCACAGCAACGTTGAGGGTGCCCAGTCCTACAAGTCACTTTTCTATATCCCTGCAAAGGCGCCATTCGATCTGTATGACCGTGATAACCGTCATGGCATCAAGCTGTATGTGCGGCGTGTGTTTATTATGGACGATGCCGAGCAACTGATGCCGTACTACCTGCGTTTCGTGCGCGGACTGGTGGACTCGGATGATCTGCCATTGAATGTCTCACGCGAGATTCTCCAGCACAACAAGCTGATCGATACCATTCGCGGTGGCTCGGTCAAGAAGGTGCTGGGACTGCTGGAAGGCATGGCAAAGGATGAGCCCGGGGCCTACAACACCTTCTGGAGTGAATTCGGTAATGTGCTCAAGGAAGGTCCGGGCGAGGATTTTGCCAACCGCGAGCGGATCGCCAGCTTGCTGCGTTTCTCCTCTACCAGTCTCGATACGGACGCACAGACCGTATCATTGGCGGATTACGTAGGCCGCATGCAGGAGGGCCAGGACAAGATTTACTATGTTACGGCTGACAGTTTCGCGGCTGCGAAGAACAGCCCGCACCTGCAGGTCTTCCGCCGCAAGGGTATCGAGGTGTTGTTGCTGTCCGACCGGGTTGATGAATGGCTGGTATCGCACCTGACCGGGTTTGATGGCAAGCCACTGGTTTCGGTTGCCAGGGGCCAGCTGGACCTCGACGAGCTGGCTGACGAGGAAGAGAAGGAAGCGGCGGAACTGGCAGAAGGTGAGTATGCTGATCTCGTCAAGCGCATGCAGGAAGTGCTCGGTGATCGTGTCAACGAAGTGCGTGTCAGCCAGCGCCTGACGGACTCGCCGTCCTGCCTGGTGACGGGTGAACAGGACATGGCCGTGCATATGCAGCGTATGCTGAAACAGGCGGGACACAATGTGCCGGTCAGCAAGCCGGACCTGGAAATCAACCCGGAACATGCACTGGTCAGCCGCCTCAAGGAGGGTGTCAGTGACGCACGTTTCAGCGACTGGTCGCATATCCTGTTCGACCAGGCGTTGTTGAGCGAAGGTGGTCAGCTCGAGGATCCGGTGAGTTTCGTCAACCGGTTGAACGAACTGCTGAAGGAAGTGACCAATTAGTACTCATTCAACCTGAAAAAGATCGATATTATTGCCACGGAATCCACGGAAAAACACGGAAGAATAACTGCCTTAAAAGACATTTTCCGTGTCCTTTCGTGGATTCCGTGGCCATTAAAAACACCGGCAATCGGCTTTATCAGGTCGCCGTTCGCCAGCAAGCAGGCAACAGGTGGGCCTATGATGCAATCTGCAAAGCCGACATTACTTGCCACGGTCTTCTCTGACTACATCTGTCCGTTCTGTTATATCGGCGACCTGCGTCTGGATCGGTTGCGCGAACATTACGACCTGAAGGTCAACTGGTGCATGCTCGAGATCCATCCCGAGACGCCTTCTGCAGGCAAGCCGGTTGCCGAACTGGGTTATGGTGCAGAACAGTGGCGGCAGATGATGATCAATCTCGAACGCCTCGCCAGTGAGGAGGGCGTCAGCCTGGCAGAGCATGATTTCACAACCAACTCGCGCAAGGCGCTGTTGCTCGCAGAGGCTGCCAAGGAGGCGGGCAGTGAGGTATTTTACGCAGTGCATCGACGCCTGTTCGAGGCCTTTTTTGTCGATGGCCTCAATATCGGCGATGAAACCGTGCTGACCGGACTGGCGGTCGAATGCAATGTGCCACGTGACATTATGCAGCGCGCATGGACAGATGACATCTACGAGCAGAAGCTGCAGCAATACCTCGCGGCGGCCGGCCAGCACAATGTGCGTGCCACGCCGACGATATTCTTTGATGAACAGCACAGACTGGACGGGGCGCTGCCGTTTGATGCGTTTCTTGCAGCAGCCAGGGCGGGTTATGAAACACAGCAAGCGAATATTTAGTTTCCGGGATATGTTGCAGAACAATACCCGTAGGAGCGACTTCAGTCGCGATTAAGATGTGTGGCATTGCGTGCTCATCGCGGCTGAAGCGGCTCCTACAATTATGATTTTATTATCGCGGGAATGAAATCCACGGCATGAAGTTATATTTACGAATATCTGTGTCGTATATAGTCCTGATATGAGTGCTGATTCCGAAAACAATGTAACCATGCGTGTCGACAAGTGGCTATGGGCGGCGCGTTTCTACAAGACCCGTAGCCTGGCTATTGCTGCCATCAACGGTGGCAAGGTCCATCTGAACGCTTCCCGCATCAAACCCTCGCACAAGGTCACCCCCGGTGACCGGCTCGGTATCCGGAAAGGCCCATACAGCTTTAACATCACGATCGAAAAGCTTACCCGGCAACGCCGTCCGGCAGAGGAAGCGCGAACCCTGTACAGCGAGCCGGAGGAAAGCGCGAATGCACGCCACGAACTGTACCGGGAGCGTAAATTGCAGGGGCACAGCGCCAGGCACCGGGAACGTCGTCCCGACAAACGTGCACGGCGCCAGATACGTCGGTTCAAGCAACAATAATGTCCAAACCCGTCACACCACTGCTGACCGTCGATATTATTATTGAAATGACGGATCGGCCGGGTCGGTCGATTGTGCTGATCGAGCGCAAGTATCCGCCTTTGGGCTGGGCCTTGCCGGGCGGTTTTGTGGATGTCGGCGAGACCCTGGAGCAGGCGGCCGTGCGTGAGGCCCGTGAAGAGACCTCGCTGGATGTCTCACTCCGCATGTTGCTGGGTAATTACTCCGATCCGTCCCGTGATCCGCGTGGCCATACCGTCAGTGCCGTTTATATTGCCGAAGCGCAGGGTCAGCCGCGGGCAGCGGATGACGCAAGCCACCTGCAATTGTTTGATGCGGCGGCGACGCCACCACTGGCGTTTGATCATGCGCGGATTATTACAGACTATATACGTTACCTGGAATCCGGCGAGGTTCCGCGCCCGGGTGTTTGAGGCAAGTATTATGCAGCTGGCAACTCTGTCATGACCCGCAGTACAGTACTGATAATCGGCTATGGCGAGATGGGTCATGCCATGCAGGTGCTGCTGGCAGACCGGCATGACCTGCTGATCTGGAACCGGCACCCGGTCGCGGGTATCGAGCCGGTTGATCTGCTGCAAGCGGCTGGATCGGCTGAGGTCATTATCTACTGCATTCCCGTGACACCACTGGCAACAGTCGCGGGGCAGGTGTCCGCGGTGTTGCAGGATCACAGCCTGTCACTGATCATTTCCAAGGGGCTGGATGAAAATGGTCGCACGGCGCCTGAGGTACTGGCATCGGTGTATGCCGATCGTCACGCCTTCGGTGCGCTCTACGGCCCGATGATCTCGGAGGAAATCATTCGTCATCACCCGGGGTTTGCCCAGGTGGGGGTGAGTCCGGGTACTGAATACAGGGATATTGCTGCACTGTTTGCCGGCAGTTTGCTCTATCTTGAAGCATCGAATGACATGATCGGACTTGCCTGGTCGGTCATCCTGAAGAACATCTATGCCATGCTCTTCGGCATCGCTGACGGTCTGGGGCTTGGTGACAACGTGCGTGGTTTTTTGGCAGTAGCCTCACTGCAGGAATTGTCGAACATTGTCAGACTGCTTGGTGGCGACCCGGCAACGCCATACCAGTTGGCAGGTCTGGGGGATATGATTACCACCGCGACCAGCGAGGGCTCGCATCATCATGCCCTTGGTGTGCGCCTGGCTAAAGGTGACAGGAACGCGATTGCCGGGGAGGGCGTGCACACCCTCGTCATGGTACGCCGGCACAGCTTGTTCGATACCGGGCCATACCCGCTGTTCCGGTTGGTGCAGGAGATCGTGAACGAACCAGTCGATCCGGCCAGCCATTTCGACGCGCTGTTAAAGCAGTTGTTTGAATAATCCGGCGGTGAATGGCTCCGGACTATCCCGCATTTACAGTACGTGATCAGCCTGATTTTCGTGGTCAAAACCCGTAAGATTCCCGCTCTGTCGGCCCAACATGAGAGATCCGTATGCGTCCCGCGCAGTTATTGACCGTACTTGAACGTGAATTCCAGGCTGCCCTGCAGGGCCAGCACACGCCCGTGATGTTGTGGGGGCCACCAGGCGTTGGCAAGTCACAGATGGTGGCCCAGATCGCCGGGAAACATGATGTGCCGGTGATTGATATCCGTCTGTCGCAAATGGAGCCCAGTGACCTGCGTGGCATCCCGTTTCGTGTTGATGACCAGGTCGAGTGGGCAATCCCCTCGATGCTGCCGGATGCCGGGCGCCACGGTGAGCAGGGCATCCTGTTCCTGGATGAAATCACCTCGGTACCACCGAGTGTCTCGGCAGCCGCCTACCAGTTGATCCTCGATCGCCGTCTGGGTGCCTATGAAGTGCCGGCCGGCTGGTCGATCTTCGCCGCCGGCAACCGCCAGGGGGATCGTGGTGTGACCTATACCATGCCGGCACCACTGGCAAACCGCTTCTCGCACTACGAGGTCGATATCAACCTGGATGATTGGGTTGCCTGGGCCTATGCCAACGGCATGGATGAACGCCTGATTGCCTTTCTGCGTTTTCGTCCGGAACTGTTGTTTGAATTTGATCCGGCGCATAACCCGGTTGCCTTCCCGTCACCACGTTCCTGGGAATTCACGCATCGGGCCTTGCAGAAGTTTGACGATGTACCGACCTTGCTGACCGGTGCACTGCAGGCCTGCGTCGGCCCGGCTGCCGGTATTGAATTGTCCGCCTTTGTCGAGAACCTCGATCAACTGCCGGATATCGATGCCATTGTGCGTGGTGAGACCGTCAAGGTGCCAAAGGAAATTGACCTGCAGTATGCCGTTGCAGCTGCCCTCGTAGGTCGTGCGATCCGGGCAAGGAACGAAGACAACGCTCAGGAGTCCTACGGCAACATAATCAGGTTTGCCGGCGCATTTTCGCAGCGCGAGATGGGCGTGATGCTGGTATCGGATATGTACCGGGCGATTGGCGAGGAAATCTTCTCGGTACCGCAGTTCTCGAAGTGGGCCAACATCGTCGCCGATGTCATGTTGTATGACTAAAGGAGCATTAGCCACAGAGATCACAGAGGACACAGAGGCATAAATCCAGGATCAAAAAATATTCCGGTAATGTGTGATTGAATTTTATTCTCCGAGAACTCTGTGTCCTCTGTGGCAAGGTTTTTAACAGCCATGTCAGATGACACCAAAACAAAACTGAGTGCCGCGTGTACCCGGCTGATTCTGGACAAGCCGTTTCTCGGTGCGCTGGTGCTGCGTATGCCGATGAAGGCGGCTGACCCGAAATGGTGCAGGACCATCGGTACGGATGCCCGGTCCTTTTACTACAACCCGGACTATATCGACAGCCTTACTGTCGATCAGACCCAGTTTGCGCTGGCGCACGAGGCGCTGCACTGTGCCCTGTCGCATTTCTCGCGGCGTGAACATCGCGATCACAAACGCTGGGATATTGCCTGTGATCTTGCCATTAACCCCATGTTGATCCGTGAGGGCATGACTGCGGTGCCGGGCGCACTCTACGACATCGGCTTTGAAGGCATGATGGCCGAGGAGATCTACCCCAATATCAAGGAAGACACTGAAGAGGAAACGCACGACGAACACCTGTATGGCAAGGACCCGGACAGCAGGAACGATTCAAACCAGCCATCCGATGCCGGTGACAGCGATGCCGGTGAAAGCGGTGGTAGCGGCGGTGAGACGCAGCATGACATGCCGCCACCGGATGCCCTGAGCGAAACGGAAAAGGCACAGTTATCCATACAGTGGCGCCAGCGACTGGCGGGAGCGGCACAACAGGCGATGCAGGCCGGCAAGCTGAGTGGCAACCTCAAGCGACTGGTGGATCACCTGCTGCAGCCACAATTGCCCTGGCGCATGCTGCTGGCCCGCTATATGACCGTCACGAGCCGGGATGACTACAGTTACATGCGGCCATCACGACGGGAAGGGACGGCGATCTTTCCGACCTTGCGCAGCAACCAGGTAGATGTGCTGACGGTGGTGGATACCAGTGGTTCTATCCGTTCCAGCGAGATGCGCGAGTTCGTTGCCGAGATCGATGCCATCAAGGGACAGATGCGAGCACGGATCACCTTGCATGCCTGTGACTATGGGCTGGCAAAGGCCGGGCCGTGGGTGTTTGAGCCCTGGGAGGAATTCACCCTGCCGGATGATATCCGCGGCGGTGGTGGCACGCGTTTCACACCGATATTCAAATGGCTGGAGGAACAGGCCATAAGCCCGGACCTGCTGGTGTATTTCACTGACGCCAGGGGGGAGTTTCCGAAGCAGGAGCCGGTGTTTCCGGTTATCTGGCTGGTGAAGGGGCGGGGTGACGTGCCCTGGGGGCAGCGCATCCAGCTGAATTAAGCGGGGTTCACCGCAGAGGACCCAGAGAAAACCAATATATTTAACAAGTTGTTGTTTTCCTGGCATTCTTTGCGCCTTTGCGGTGATGATGCCCATACCCGGGAATCCCCCGGTGCATAAACTTTGCACATTAGCCCATTTATTCTGTTGACTGGCCATACAACGGGCGGGCGTGGATAATACGCCTCTTTTCAACCTCAGCTTCGGATCAAGGAGAAAGCTATGCGCGTCATCCTGTTGGGCGGTCCCGGTGCCGGCAAGGGCACACAGGCCAATTACATCAAGGAAAAATACCACATCCCCCAGATTTCTACCGGCGACATGCTGCGCGCCGCCGTCAAGGCCGGCACCCCGCTGGGCGTCGAGGCCAGGAAAGTCATGGATGCCGGTGGCCTGGTCTCTGACGACATTATCCTGGGCCTGATCGAGGAACGCCTGAAAGAGGATGACTGCAAGGACGGGTACCTGTTTGACGGTTTTCCGCGCACGCTGGCGCAGGCGGATGCCCTGAAAGACAAGGGTGTGCCGGTGGATGCCGTGGTCGAGATCGATGTCGATGATGACGAGATCATCAAGCGCATGGGCGGACGTCGTGTGCACCTTGCTTCCGGTCGCACCTATCACATTGTGTTCAACCCGCCGAAGGAAGAGGGCAAGGACGACGAGACCGGTGAGCCGCTGATCCAGCGTGATGATGACCTGGAGGACACCGTGCGTGAACGCCTGAGTGTCTACCATAACCAGACCGAACCCCTGATTGCCTACTACTCCAGCTGGGCCGATGAGGGTGGTGAGGGTGCTCCGCGTTATGTGAAGATCAACGGCATTGGCAAGGTCGATGAGATTCGTGACGCAATCTTTGCCGGACTGGGTTGATGCCCTCCCTGGATGGATTGAAAAAAAGGCCAGCTTTGCTGGCCTTTTTTATCGCCGTTGACCGGGGTTAGTGCAGAATTACATCCAGGTCCTTCATTCAAATATTCTTCTCCTGTCCATTAGCCCGCATTTCTCACGGGATGGCGAGATGATCGCGCAGGGATTTGGATGGATGAAATACATCCCTGTATTTCACCCCTTCGGGGCCGCTACGCGGTCCAAATCCGTTCCAGACGGATTTGTCACAAGGCATTTTCTGAAGAAGTGGAATAACCATGTGTGTTTCCGACTGAAGAAAATGTCTTGTGGATTCAAAGATCAAGCGAGGGCTCGTCAATCCCGTGAGAAATGCGGGGTAGTCCTTTCGTACAGCTAACACCACGCCAGGCTTTACTGCTAAACTCTTCTAAACGTCAAATATGTGACGTTTTTATGGTCGCCCGTCACTGGGGTTGCCTGTTTAACTTGCTGAAATATATGATAAATATATTGAGTGACTGTGTGATTGACATGTCGCGCCGCAGTCTTTATTGAGTACAACAGGGAATAATAAGTTAGCGGATGATGTGAGGCAGGTCGCCAGGCAGTCAGCCTTGCATAATTGGCAAGATCAAGAATAAATGGCAGGAACAGGAGGTTTTCTGCGTCAGCTACAGGGATGCGTTGGAGTGAACATGGTTGCGGGTTTAAACAGACCGGAGGAAATCGATCCCAGCGGCATTCGCAAGTTGCTGCGTATGCTTGATTCCCTGCGTGGCTCACCCGCCGGCAGTATTATCTACCGGCAGGTTGAGGCGATGCTGGATGAAATCGCCGCCAACCATCTGCAGGCAGAGATTACCTATGCCGGTTTTGTCAGTGCCCTGCTGGATGCCTACGCCTCTCACCTGACACCCGGGTCCACCCGCTTTGTCCAGGTCAAACTCTTGCAGGCCCGCTTGCAGCCACCACTGACCGTTACCGAATTACAGACCCTGGGTGAATTTGTCAATCAGTGCGCTGATCAGATTCGCGATGCCCGCGAGCAGGAAACAACCATCTTTAGCCAGGCCATCAGTCCGCTGCTGCAGGCCTTTGGTATCGAGGCGCCCGGGCAACCCCGGGAGTTGGACAGGACAGATGTGTCAGCGGTTGAACCGGAGCCGGCTGACGTACCTGAACATCTTGATGTCGAATCGCCGGACACAGCCGCTACTCACGGTATTCAATTGCTGGATGATGACCGGCCAGCACCGGTTGAAGCATTGATCGATGACTTTGATAGCGATGACGAGATGCTGGAGTCAGACGAAGCAATCGATGATGTCATTCCGCCGGTACTGGAACTGGGTGAGGAATATCGCAACGAACTCGAGTCAAGGCGCGAGGATATCCAGAGACTGCAGTCAACACTGGGTCAGCAGGTGGTCGAGACCATTACCCAGAACGAGGATTTCGGCGTCATCCTTGATGTCGTGCTGGCTGAATTGCGGCAGGCAGAGGATATGCAAGGTGTCGAGAATGCCCGTTGGACGCTGGTCCGTGAAATCGAGAAGCTCATGAGAGGGCACAACGATCTTGCCGACAAGCTCGACAGTACCCACCATTATCTGCAGCTGATCGAATCCGATAGCCGGGAACTGACCGATGAGCTGACCCGGGTCCGTCTGCTGAGCCTGACCGATGAACTGACCGGTTTGCCCAATCGTCGTGCCTTCATGCGCCGCCTGGAAGATGAAGTTGCACGTGTCCAGCGTTATGGCTTCCCGTTGTCGTTTGCTCTCATTGACCTTGATCACTTCAAAAGTGTCAATGACGAGTATGGTCATGCCGCGGGAGACGAAGTGTTGCGGGTATATTCCAAAAATATCATGACGGTATTTCGTCATCATGACATGGTGGCGCGCTACGGCGGTGAGGAATTTGCCGTGTTGCTACCGAATACCGATGCCGATGGCGCAATCCGGGCGCTGAACAAGGTCCGCCGCCGGGCCGCGGAAACCCGCTGGCAATCGAATGGCACCGTTGCACAGGTGCCAACTTTCTCGGCCGGCGTGTCGCTGTTCAAGCCGGGTGAATCCGCCAGTGCCTTTATCGAGCGCGCCGACAAGGCACTGTACCGCGCCAAACGACTGGGGCGTGACCGCATCGAACTGGATATTACCTACGAGCCGGAAGAAACCGGTCGTTCGCAACGGCGTCGCAGCACCGACGTGTGATCCCTGCCGGCTGGCTTCTGACGCCGGTTTCTGTCTGTATAATCTCCTGTCTGCGGAATTCCTGGCGCAGGCCGCGAACAGCGATAATTGAATATTCGCAACCCGGGGAAATCCATGGCCATTCCCTACCAATATATTTGGCATTTATGCAAGACTCGATAACAGATACCTGTAACCAACAGAAGGAAAACTGACTATGCGTATGACAACCGGAGTAATTGTTGGCGTGCTGGCAGTGTCGGGTTTTATTGTGTCCGTCCAGGCGGACGATGAACTTCACTACAACCAGGTGCGCCTGCAGGCCCACCAGACCGAGGCCGTGAGTAATGACACCATGCATGTCACCCTGAGTACGTTTGGTGAGGCGGTCGATCCGGCCGACCTTGCGGCAGCGATCAACCGGGACATGGAGTGGGCGCTGAAGATTGCCAAAGCCGTCGAGGATGTCAGTGTCAGTACCGGCGGTTACCAGACCTACCCGGTGCAGAAAAACAACGTGATCAAGAGCTGGCGTGGTCAGCAGAACCTGATGCTTGAGGGCAGGGACCAGGAGAGCCTTGGCGAACTGGTTGGAAAACTGCAAAAGAATTTGCAGGTAAAGTCGATGCGTTTCTCGGTCTCTGAGGAGAAACGCCAGGCGGTTGAGAACCGGTTGATAACAGCTGCGCTCAATGCCTTCCGGGAACGGGCCGGTATCGTTGCTGACAATCTGCAGTCAAAGGGTTTTCGCATTGTCGAGCTCAACATCAGTACCACCAGCCAGCGGCCACCGGTTCCCTACCAGGCGCGGATGGCATCAATGGAAGCGGCCGCACCACCGGTAGCCACGGAGGCAGGGGAGAGCGACATCAGGGTGACAGTTAACGGGACGGTGGAGTTACTGCTGCCCTGACAGCCTTTGGCCGGAATCCGGGGAGAGGTGCCTTAATTATTTTCGCCACGGTCTGCATCGGCGCGGGTATACAACTCGATCATGTCAGGCTCGCCACAGTATGCACTGATCTCCCGGCGGGCAGCGTCGCGTAGCAATAACGCATGCTGCCAGCTGCTGCCTTCCGGCGTGACCGGCGGCCGGATGGTCACCGTGATCGGGCCACGATGCGGGAACCAGTCATCACCCCGCACGATGTCCCGTGCGCCCTTGATGGCAACCGGCAGAATGGCCTTGCCGGTGCGTGCCGCAGTGACAAAGGCCCCCATGCGGAATGGTTGCAAGCCCGGGAAATTGATAAATGTGCCTTCCGGGAAAAATACCAGTGAATGGCCATGGCGTGATTTTCGTGCAATCCGGCGTACCGAGCTGGCGCCGCGGCCGGCGTTGAAGCGGTCAACGAACTCGACACCGAAGCGTTGCAGTATCAACCGGACCAGTGTTATGCGTGACAGCTCACCCTTGACAATAAAATGCATCGGGATGTCGAGTGCCGCTATCATAATGAAACCATCCAGGTAGCTGGTGTGGTTGGCGACAATCACCATCGTCTCGTCACTGACAAGGTGTTCCCTGCCATTGACGGTCAGGGGGATAAACGTCATCCGGAACAACAAGCGGGTCAGGCCGCGCCCGAGCCATTGTCGCCAGCGCTGCACCGGTGTCAGCACTACCAGAAACCAGCTGATAATCACCAGTGTTATGAAGACCGGCCAGCTATAGATCGCATACAGCCATTCACGCACACTATGTTTCGCCGCTTTGTCAGCCGCGGGCAATTCGTCACTGCTAAAAACGCCAAGCAGCAGGTCGGCCGGATTTTCATTGCCACCTGTGTCAGTTCGGCCACCGGCAGCCGCCTGTTCAGTGCCGGTAATCGTGGCCTGGATTGCACACTGCAGTTCAAACGGGGTGGCGGCGCGTACGGCGGCGTGTGCGTCCAGCTCGATCTTCAATGCCTGGTTGATGCGTGAGCACAGTTCCATGCGTGCCAGGCTGTCCAGCCCGAGCTCGCGTTCCAGCAGGGTATTCGGGGTGAAGTGGATATGCTTCCACTTGGGATGCACCTCGCCGACCAGGTCGCTGATTATCGTCAGTAGTGCATTAATGTCCGGTACTGCAGTATTCCCGGGCATGGCCATGGGTATTTCACTCATGAGGCGCTTGCAGGGTATGGTCGGCGCTTGTGTCGCATTATCATCACATTAGGCATGACTGTTTATGCTAATGTAAAGACATCATGAGTCAACTCATGCGACACGGGTATTCCCGGATTACCATACTGTTGTGCGTCATCCTGCTGCTGGCGCCGGTCTGGTATTCCGGTGCGGAAAATCGTACTGCGGTGGTGCTCGATATCGACGGCGCCATCGGACCGGCCACCAGTGACTACATCCATCGGGGTCTCGAACATGCGCGTGAACATCGGGCGGCGCTGGTCATTCTGCGTATGGATACCCCCGGCGGTCTGGATACGGCCATGCGTGACATTATCCAGGACATCCTGGTGTCCACGATTCCCGTCGTCAGTTATGTCACCCCCGGCGGTGCCCGTGCCGCCAGTGCCGGCACCTATATCCTCTATGCCAGCCATATCGCGGCCATGTCGCCGGGTACCAATCTTGGCGCCGCGACCCCGGTTGAAATCGGTGGCTTGCCGGACCCGGACAGCCTGACCGGCAAGGACAAAAAGAATGGGGAAACCGGCGACGGTGCCGAATCCGGTAATGACGATGCCATGGAACACAAACGGGTCAATGACGCCGCAGCCTACATACGCGGCCTGGCCCGTATGCGCGACCGTAATATGGAGTGGGCCGAGCTGGCGGTGCGCGAGGCGGCAAGCCTGCACGCGGAAGAGGCGCTGGAAATGGGGGTTATCGATATCGTTGCAACCGATATCGCCGACCTGCTTGGACAGATGCAGGGCCGGACTGTCACCGTCCTCGGTGACAAGGTGGTCATTGATTCCTCGGGCCTGCAACTGCTGCCGATTGAACCTGACTGGCGCAGTCGTCTGCTGGCGGTGATAACCGATCCGAACGTGGCCTATGTATTAATGCTGATCGGTATCTACGGCCTGTTCTTCGAATTCGCGAACCCGGGCTACGTTTTGCCGGGCGTGGCCGGTGCCATCAGCCTGGTGCTGGCATTGTATGCCTTCCAGATACTGCCGGTGAACTACGCCGGACTTGCCCTGCTGGCGCTGGGCATCATGTTCATGCTTGCCGAGGTCTTTGTTCCCAGCTTTGGTGCGCTCGGCTTCGGCGGGGTTATCGCCTTTGTGATTGGCTCGATCATCCTGTTCGACCAGGAAGCTACCGGCTATGCCGTGTCGCTGCCGCTGATCCTGTCGCTGTCAGTGATCAGTGCCGGCTTTTTCCTGTTCGTCGTCGGTGCCGCCGTCAGGTCCCGACAGCGGCCGGTGGTCAGTGGCCTGGAAGAAATGCTGCATGCATCCGGCGAGGCCATAGATAGTTTTCAGAATAGCGGGCGGATCCGTATTCACGGTGAAATCTGGCAGGCAGAATCGACTGTGCCCGTAAAGCAGGGTGACAAGGTGCAGGTTATTGCAGTCAACGGGCTGGTACTGAAAATCCAGCCAAAAACCGGGGAGAACTGATATGGCGATACCAGGTGCGTTTGTCG
Source organism: Pseudomonadota bacterium (assembly GCA_039714155.1). Classification (GTDB taxonomy): domain Bacteria; phylum Pseudomonadota; class Gammaproteobacteria; order UBA9214; family UBA9214; genus SZUA-186. The sequence goes on from JBDLJX010000008.1 coordinate 13,993, forward strand.
GGCTGATCATTTTTGTTGCGCTGTTGCTCTATACCTTCCGTGTCCTCAGGGAATACGAGCGCGGCGTGATTTTTACCCTTGGTCGATTCTGGAAGGTCAAGGGCCCGGGCCTCATCATTGTTATCCCGGTCATTCAGCAGATGGTGCGGGTCGAACTGCGCACGGTGGTCATGGATGTGCCGAGCCAGGATGTCATTTCCCGTGACAACGTTTCCGTCAAGGTCAATGCGGTCATCTATTTCCGGGTCATCGATCCGGAGAAGGCCATCATTCAGGTCGAGGACTTTCTGGCGGCGACCAGCCAGCTGGCACAGACCACGTTGCGCTCCGTGCTTGGTCAGCATGAACTCGACGACATGCTGGCGGAGCGCGAGAAGCTCAATGCCGATGTCCAGAGCATTCTTGATTCACAAACCGATGCCTGGGGTATCAAGGTAGCCAATGTCGAGATCAAGCATGTCGATATCGATGAAAGCATGGTGCGGGCGATTGCCCGGCAGGCCGAGGCCGAACGTGAGCGGCGTGCCAAGATCATCCATGCCGAGGGTGAGATGCAGGCCGCAGAGAAACTGGTCGAGGCCGCCCGCATCCTGAACCAGGCGCCGCAATCCCTGCAGCTTCGCTACCTGCAGACTCTGACCGAGATTGCCGGTGAGAAGAGTTCCACCATCGTGTTTCCGCTGCCGATGGATGCCATCGGCAGCCTGATTACAGCACCGCGTTCACAGGACTGAAGCAGGACTGACCGTGCCGGCTGCTGCAGGTAAACCCGCTGCCTCGACAGCTGCGGTGACGGCCGTCGACCGGCAGGACATCGAGCACTTTCTCGACGCATTGTGGATGGAACGTGGTCTGAGTGAGAACACCCTGGCGGCATACCGTCATGACCTGAGTGGCCTGGCAGTCTGGCTGGCATCCCGTGACCGGCCGTTGCTGCAGGCACGGCGCCAGGACCTGCTGGATTATTTGTCGCAACGGGTCGGCGAGGGCGCCAGACCACGGACAACCGCACGCCTGCTGTCCTCACTGCGGCGCTTTTACCGTTACCAGATACGTGAAGGTCGGCTGCAGCAGGACCCCAGTGTCCGTATCGACACGCCACGTATCGGCAGGCCGTTACCGGATTCGCTTAGCGAGGACGAGGTCGAGACGCTGCTGGCTGCGCCGGATACCGATGATGTGCTGGGTCTGCGCGACCGCGCCATGCTGGAACTGCTATACGCCTGCGGGCTGCGTGTATCCGAACTGGTCGGGGTGTCCACGGAGCAGGTCAATCTCAACCAGGGTGTGATTAAACTGATGGGCAAGGGCAGCAAGGAACGTCTGGTGCCACTGGGTGATGAGGCGGCAGACTGGCTGCAGCAGTATATCGACGACAGCCGCCCGGCGATGGCTGGCGACGCGGTAGCCCGGCAGCTGTTTATCACGCGCCGCGGCAAGGCCATGACCCGGCAGGCTTTCTGGTATCGTCTGCGGCACTATGCGGGCATAGCGGGTATCAGCAAGAAACTGTCACCGCATACGCTGCGGCATGCCTTTGCCACGCATTTGCTCAATCATGGTGCGGACTTGCGTGTGGTACAGATGCTGCTTGGACATAGTGACCTGTCGACCACGCAGATATATACTCATGTGGCTCGTGAGCGCCTGAAGGAACTGCATGCCCGGCATCATCCCCGCGGTTGAATCCTGTTTTCCCCGGGCAGTAACGATTGTGACATGAACTTCCAGCCGCGGAGTACTGTCATAATGGGTGATAATTGATAAATAACGATATGGAATTATTATGAAAAATCTGATGATCCGGCTATGTGTGCCTGTTTTTGTATTGTTTGCTGCCAGTCATGTCACGATGGCAGCCGATTCGGACAAGGCCATTCGCGATGCACTCGCACAGGTCTTGCCGAATTTCGAGATCAATGCCATTTCACCTTCACCGATTGCCGGAATTTCGGAAGTGCAGGTGGGCTCAAAGCTGTTCTACGTCAGCGATGACGGCAAGTACCTGTTCCAGGGCAGCCTGATCGACATAAAGAACCGTACCGATCTCAGTGAAGAACGGCGCAAGTCGATACGTGCTGCGGCAATTAATGATATCGGTGAGGACAATATGATCATATTTCCCGCCAAGGATGCCAAATACACCATTACGGTGTTCACCGACGTCGACTGTACCTACTGCCGCAAGCTGCACCGTGAGATGGATCAGTACAACTCACGTGGTATCACCGTGCGCTACCTGATGTATCCGCGTTCCGGCATTGACACACCGTCCTACTACAAGTCCGTCGCGGTCTGGTGCGAGGATGATCAAAGGGATGCCATGACGCGGGCCAAGGCTGGTGAAAATCTTGCTACTGGCAAGCAGTGTGACAACCCGGTCAAGGAGCACATGAAGCTGGGTGAAACGATGGGCCTGAGGGGTACGCCGGCGATTATTTTTTCTGATGGCGAAATGCTGCCCGGTTACATTCCAGCCGACAAGCTGGCCATCGCGCTGGATACGAAGCCGAAGCTGTAACAGCGGGTGCGCATGCAGACTCGTGCAGGAGCGGCCGTAGGAGCGGCTTCAGCCGCGATCAGGCGTTTGATCTTTCAACCAGTGCCTGCTCGCGAATAAATTCGCTCCTACGGTGATGGGATTACGGTATTCCTCGTGTAGGAGCGGCTTCAGCCGCGATCAAGTGTTTGATCTATAGCCGGTGTCTGATCGCGAATAAATTCGCTCCTGCAAATGACAGGCTGTTCAATGTATGGCATTGAACAGCTTGCGGCGGTAACTGCCCACGAGTTCGTTGTCATCACCGAGCAGGGCAAACACCGCCAGTAGAGACTTGCGACCGGCATCATCGCGGAATTTGCGGTCCTGCCGGATTATGGCCATGAGATTATCCATGGCCGCTTCGTAGTCCTCTGCCAGTACCTGTTGCGCGGCCAGCTGGTAGCGGACTTCCATGTTTGACGCGTCTGCCTGCAGCTGCTGTTCAAGATCCGTGTCGCTTGCGGCAGATCTGGCAACGGCGGCGAAATCCAGCAATGCCCGCAGTCGGGTACCATCTGCTTCATCCCGCACATCCCGCGGCAAGGCCGCGTAGCCGGTTTCGGCAGCTTCCAGCTTGCCACTCCCGATTTGCAAGCCAATCAGGTCGAGTGCGGCGCGGGTGTTGGCCGGGTCGCCTGCTACCGTCTGTTCGAGTTGCGCGATGGCGGCAGTGGTATCGCCCTGACGGTGCAGTTCAAGGGCGGCTTCCCGGGCCGTATCCGATGGCCGGTCGATATAACGGTCCAGGATAATGCGCAGGGTCGATTCTGTTTGTGCGCCGAGAATTTCCTCGACCATATCTCCGTTCCTGTACAGCCGCATGGTCGGCAGGCTGCGGATGCCGTGCTCACGTGACAGGCTGCGTTCCTTGTCGGTGTTCACCTTGGCGAGCAGGAAGCGGCCGTCGTGTTCCTCGACGAGTTTCCTCAGCACCGGCATCTGCATCTGGCAGGGACCGCACCAGTCGGCCCAGTAATCCACCAGCACGGGAACGTCACGGGAACGTTCGATGACCGCCGTCTGGAAGGTCTCATTCGTTACATCAGTAATATTTGTTAACATATTCATTCAATAGACTATTATGTAACCAGGATGAAGGCGCGCAGCGCCGGAATCCGGGGCAGGGTTCCGGCTTGCCCCCTACACTCTAGCAAACTTCAACGAGGGTATTACAGGCGGTAAACAGCAGGCAGGGTTTTACTTCGTGTTCCGGCCATAATCGCCTGACCGCCTCGCTATACAGGGCCATCTGTTCCCGGTAGTTGTCAACCAGTGCCGGGATGGTGTCGGAGGATGCAGATCGATGCGTCTTGTAATCGACTACCAGCACCGTGTCGGCCTGTAGCACCAGGCGGTCGATGATGCCGTAGACCAGCCGCTTGCCATCGAGGTATTGCACCGGGACCTCGCTATAGGCCTGTTGGTAGTGTTGTTGGTCAAACAGGTGCGCAAACTGCGGTGCACGGAAGGTTGCCACGGCCTCCTGCCACCATGCCTGCAGATCAGCATCGCCGGGTTCCCGTCGAACCGCCGTGGCCAGTGACGGGTAGAGTGTGTCGCCGTCGGATTCCGGGTTGCGGGCCAGTTGCTCCAGCATCAGGTGGATGGCGCTGCCACGCTCGCGCCCATCGGCATCGCCATCTTCCCGTGCGCCGGCCTGGGCCGTGTGACTCGGGGCGATCTGCTGCAGTATGGGCGTGACGCTAACAGGCTGCGACAGGCGCGGATCAAGCGTGATTTCGGCCGTCTGCGGTTGCGGACGATCAGACGGCAGGGCGGGTGTGCCGGTGACGATGTGCGGGTTACCGTCGGCATTTAGTTCCCAGTTGGCAGCGGCTTCCCGTACCTGGCCATACCAGCCGCTATTACGCTGACGGCTGGACTCGGTAGCGGAGATGAACAGGTATTGACGTGCGCGGGTCATGGCAACGTACAACAGGTTGGCGTCTTCACGTCTTGCATCCAGCGCCTGGGTGTCGACCAGGCTGTCCGTGACCGGGTCACGGCTGCCCTGGCTGCCGGTCAGCAGGAAGTTCTCCGGCCGGTCGGCCGCTGCCGGCCAGTCGACCAGTGCTGTCCAGGCATTGCGGTCGCGTGGCGTCACGGCGGCATCGGCGATAAAGACCACCGGTGCCTCGAGTCCCTTGGCGCCATGAATGGTCATGATGCGAACCCGCTGACTGCCGTCGTCTTCCGGTGTGCCTTCCTCCGGCTGGTCCTGGTCCGATTGCCGCAGGCGTGTCAACTGGTCGAGGAACCGTGGCAGGCTCGGGTAGCGGCCATGGTCGACTTCCAGTGCCAGTTCAATGAAACGTGTCAGGCTGGCCTGCACCCGGGGTCGCAGGGCGGGCGGGTAGGCACTGATATAGCGTTGCATGACATCGGCATCATGATAGATGCGGTCCAGCAAATCGTGTACGGGCAACTGGCCGACCAGGGAGCGCCAGCGCTCCAGCATATCGTATATCGCGGTATACGGTTTTGCATCGCGTGTCGCCAGTTGCGCCAGCCGTTCATGCCAGGTACCGGAGCCGAGTGCGGCAAGCGGCAGCAGTGCCTCACTGTCGAGGTTGAAGAGCGGGGCGCGCAGCACCTGCGCCAGTGCCAGGTTGTCGTATGGTGAAATCAGCAGCTTCAGCAACGCCTCGAGGTCGCGCACCTCGAGCGTGTCGAGTAACACGCTCTTGCTGGCGCTCAGGTAGGCGATGCCGTTATCACGCAGGGCGTTCTCGTAATGCTGGGCATGGGTGCGCTGGCGCAGCAGGATCATGATGTCACCGCAGTGCATAGGGCGGTGGCTGTCGCCGTCTGTGACCAGCGTGTTGTTGTCCAGCAGTGTGCGTATCCGTGCCGCGATCATGTTGCCTTCGTTGTAGTAGCCCTGGTTGTTGCTGATCAGTCGCGGCCGGGTCAACGGATTGCGCAGCCCGTCAGCATGTGCTGTACCGGTGACGGCCGGATCCGCCGGGCATAGTGGCAGGACTTCAACAGCACCGTGCATGTCCGGTAAATGTGTCTGGTGCGGATTGAAATCCGTCAGCAAGGCATGCAGCGGTCCTGTGCCGAACACCGCGTTGACAGCATCCATAACGGCCCGGGCCGAACGTCTGGAAGCATCCAGTGAATAGTTGCTGGCTTGCAGGTGAACATGCAACCAGTCACTGGCTTCCGTCATCAATGCCGGCCTGGCGCGCCGGAAACTGTATATGGATTGCTTGATATCACCGACCAGGAATACCGAGCGCTCGCGGCCGTTATTGCCGGCGGCCAGTTCCTGCAGCAGTGGCAGTAACAGACGCCACTGGGTCGGGTTGGTATCCTGGAACTCGTCGACCAGCAGGTGTTCGATGCGGGTGTCGAGTTTGTACTGTACCCAGCTGGCATGCTCGCTCTGGTTGAGGAGTTCACAGGCACGCCATTCAAGATCGGAGAAGTCCAGCAGCCGTTGTTCCTGCTTGATACGCTGGTAGTGCTCCAGCAGTTGCATGCCGGCGGTATACCAGGCCATGCCGGTGCGCAGCGTATTGTAGCGGCTGACGCGATCACGGATCCTGTCCAGTTCGGCGGTGATGGCCTGGTCCAGCTCGATAAGCCGGGCCTCGTTATCTGCGCCCAGTGATTTGCCTTGCGCCTTCGATGACTGGCGTGCGCGTGGTTCACCATCGGTCTTGAAGAACACCTTGCTGACCGTGTCCAGCTTTGCCTGTGCGGTTAATTCAGCGGTCAGCACCGATGCCAGGCTGTCGGCGTGTCCCCGGTTTGTTCTGGTGTTGTGTTGCGCCAGCAGTGTGGCGAATTCCCGCAATTGCCCGCCCAGTGCGGTATCAGGAAAGTTGATGAGCGGGTCCTGTGCCGCATCGGTGTCCAGCAGCCGTGACAAGCTCTCGGTCGCATAGCGGCAGGCATCGGGCTGGCCCTGTGTCCAGGCCCACCAGTCACTGCGCCGGGCGAGGAAAGATTTCAGTGCCGTGCCGGCGTTCGCCAGGCCATTACAGCGTTCAACGAGTTCGTCAAGTGCCCGTGCGACCGGGCTGTCAGGATCAGTCGCGGTCTGGGCCAGCAGTGCATCGCGGGCGGTCTGTTCTATCAGACCGGTCGACTCGCTGATCACGAAGCCGGGTGGCACACCGGCTTCCAGCGGGAAGCGTTGCAACAACTCCTGGCAAAAGGCATGAAAGGTGGTTGTGCGCAGGGGGTAGGGATGAAACAGCAGCTCTTCATATAAATACCGTGCACGGTCGCGGATCTCGTCATCCGGCCGGATGCCACATTGTGACAGCAGGGTATCGAGATTTTCCGCTGTGACAGACATCATCTCGCGCAGGCGTTCAGTGATTCGCTGCTGCATTTCCGCTGCTGCCTTGCGGGTAAAGGTGACGGCGAGGATGCCATCGGGACGGGCGCCGGCCAGCAGCAGGCGGATAATACGTGTCGTTAACAGCCAGGTCTTGCCGGTGCCGGCGGAGGCATGGACGCTGGCATTGGCCGTCGGTTCGGTGGCCTGCAGGGGTTCGGTGCCGGTGTTGCCGCTCATGCCTCGGCTCCGTCGTTACCGCCAAGCCAGGCCTGCCGGCGGCACAGCCCGTCCATACTGCAATACTTGCAGGTTTTGTGATCGCCCCAGGCCGGCAATGGCGTGCCGTTATCGATGGCATCGAGTACGGTCACCAGGCGTTGCTGTACGGCAGTGGTGAGCGTGTCGAGGGCATTACCTTCCAGGGCGGCGCCGGTGGCAACGCCGGGATCCAGCTTGAGGTACTCGACCCGTGCCGGCGGTGAGTCGGCCAACAGGGCATAGGAGGGCAGTTGCACCTTTTCGCCGCTGTCGATCTCCGCCTGCTTCGGCGGGGTGCCGGTCTTGTAATCGATAATGGTGCTGCCATCGGCGCTGCTGTCAATGCGATCGAGACGGCCCTTCAGGGAGCGGCCATTACCAAGCTCGATTACCTTCCTGTCCTCGGCGGACTGGAAGGTCCACTCCTGCTGATGACCAATCTGCCAGTCGATGTAGGCCGGGATCAATGCCTGCCAGCGTTGCTGCCAGGCACGGTGTTCAAAGTTGTCCTCGACCTTGCGGGCAAACACCGTGCGCGTGATCTCTGCCAGCAAGGCGATGGCGGCATCACGCTTGATCGCTGTCACTGGTCCGTTGAACGGTCCGGGCCACGATTCACGACCGGCATGAAAGAGTTCCAGAGACAGGTGTATGAGTTCGCCGTAGTCGGCTTTCTCGAGTGCTTCCCTGATGACATCCCGGGGTCGCAGTCCCAGTCCCCAGGCGGCAAAGAACTGGTAGGGACAATCGATCAGGCTGCCGTGGGCGCTGACCGAAAGTGTCTCGGGTAACCGTTCCGCCGGCAGGGACACCGCCGGGTAACCGGCCGGTGCCGGTGTCGGCAACGGGTTATGTCCGGCGACACGGGTGTCCGGCCGGTTCAATAACTGCTGCAAGCGGTTATCTGTCAGCTCCTGTTGCCACACCAGCCGGTGAAAGGTCTGCAGGGCATCGACCCACGGGCCGGGCATGTGTGGTTCACCGTTGGTCTCACCGGGCCAGGTCAGCAGGACCGACGGGGCGCTGGTCAGCAGTCGCCGGAAGCGTTGCAGTTGCAGTTGATAATGCTTCGGCCGGGTCGACAGGCCGAGTTCCCCGCGCACCGGGTCGTTGAAGAACGGCGAGACTGGCGGGCTGGCAGGCAAATGTTCGCGATCGCAGGCACCAATAATGAGGCCGGCATACCGGCCGAGTTGGGCCTGTTGCATGGTCATCAGCAGTACCGGGCTGTCTGTCGTGGCCGGCCTGAAATCGTGTCGTTCCAGCGCGGTACCCAGCCAGGCACGAAATTCCAGCCAGTTCATCTCGACCGTGCTGTGCTGTGCAGCATCCCGTAACAGTTGCCATTCCTGCTGGATGCGGCGTCCGGCCGGGTCGGTACCGAAGGCGGACCACATACCGAGTTCCTCGAGACTGCTGCGCAAGTGATCGAGCAGCACGGCCGGTGTCACGGCCCTCATGTCCAGGCATTCACGTAATGGCTCAGCGGCCTGGTCGAGACGGTTCAACAGTTGCTGCAGTGCATCGGCAGTCCCTGATGTCCAGCCGTCGGGCAGCCGCTGCCGGCGCAGCTCAGTATGGCGCCGGTAGCGTGACAGGCCACGGCCAATGTTTTCATGCAGGACGATGTCCTGTTCAAAACGGTAGACCAGATTACGGAATGTCTCCTGCTCATCGGCCGGGAAGCTGTAGGGAGACTTCAGGATATCCAGCAAGGGCAGGTGATCGAAATCTTCCTCGACCGTTTCCAGCCAGCGCTCCAGTGCCGCTGCGGCACTGGTCGTCGACAGCGCCCAGCCACCGGTGTCTTGTAACTGGATGCCGGCGCGCTCCAGCAGGGCGCGTACCCGGCGTGCCAGTCGCCGGTCTTCCGTAACGATAGCGACAGGCTGCCGGCCGTCCAGCAACCATTGCCGCACCTGCAGGTCGATGGCCTGGGCCTCCTGTTCCGCGGAGCTGGCAGCCAGCAGACCGAGGCGGTCTGCCAGGGGTGAGCTGTCGAATTCTGCACGCAGTGCGCGGGCACGTTGCGGTGGTGGCTGGTTATCCGGGACCAATATGGCGTTAAGTGTGCGGCCGAGCGGGTCTTTACCGGATATGGTCGCGGGCGTGTCTGCTGATTGCAGCAGGGCCTGTAATGGTGGCAGTTGTTCGCTGCCTGGCACCGGTGTCTGCTGGTAGCAAATGACATGTGCACGACCACTATCCAGCAGAGAGGTCAGCCATTCGGTCTCGGCGCTGGACAGCGTGTCGAAACCAGTGAGGTAATAGTGCAGCGCATCATCATCAGCAGTGTGCATGGCGAGACGCTGCAGGCAGGCCATGCCGGGATCCAGCATGCTGGCAGCCTGCAGTTGCTGGTGCCAGGCCTGCCACAAGCGGTGCACCATGCCTGCCTCCATGCCCAACGGTGCCGGCAGGCGATCATCGATACCATAGGCCGATTGCAGTTGCGCGGTGAATTCCGCCAGGTCATCGGCTATCGACACGCGGTTGAGTGTCAGTTCATCAAACAGCGTTACCAGGCTGGCAGCGAGCTGCCAGGGATCGCTGCCCTGGAATACCCCCGGGTGTTGCTTGAGTACTTCAACCAGGATTAATTCACGCCGCGCGCGGCCGGGAATGGTTTGCTCGAGCGGGAAGTTCTGGCCAAGCCATTGCTCGGGCGTATTGATGACAGGTCCGAGCAAGGCGTTGCAGTTGTCTGCAGCGGCCTGTAATAACTGCAGTCGCAGGCGTGGTGCAAACTGCAGGTCGGGGAGCAGAACAACGGTACGGGTCAGGTCCGGTAGCGAACCGGCGTGGTCGATGATATGCCGGGCAGTTACCGCCAGGATGTCATCACTGCAATCAACGGTGATGATATTCCTGTCGCGTGATGCTGCAGTCACATTCCGTCAGCGTTCCAGGTACTGCAGCTTGTCCGGCTTGTCCTTCCAGTCATCCGCATCCGCCGGTGCATCTTTCATCTGGGTAATCACCGGCCAGTTCTGTGCCAGTTCGGCATTCAGTTCCAGGTACTGTTCCTGCCCGTCGGGCATGTCATCCTCGGCAAAGATGGCATTGACCGGACATTCGGGTTCGCACAGGGTGCAGTCAATGCACTCGTCCGGGTCAATCACCAGAAAGTTGGGACCTTCATGAAAGCAGTCCACCGGACAGACTTCGACGCAATCGGTGTACTTGCACTTGATACAGTTTTCGGTGACGACAAAGGTCATGCGGGTCTCCTTGGCCATTCTCTGCAGGCGGAATTGGCCGGTAGCTAATCCATGCCTTCAAGTAATGTAGCTAACTATATGAATCTATAAAAATATTAAAATCCAAGAAGCCCATTATAGCAAAGACGGATGTGGCTGGGTGCCTGGCCTTATACTCCTTCAAACTGATAACAACGGCTACAGAACCAAATCAATCCTGGTGCCAGTTTTTTATTTAATGGCCACGGAATCCACGGAAGGACACAGAAAAAATTTTTTTTAAGGTATTTATTCTTCCGTGTTTTTCCGTGGATTCCGTGGCAATAATATCTTTTTCTGCTGGCTAGCCGTTGAGTTTTTGCCGGGCCAGGTCCTTGAGTGTGTACAGCAGCTGCTGGGCCTGTTGCGGCGTCATGGTGTCCGGGTCAATGCCGTCCATTGCCTCAACCAGAGGATGTTCGTTGCGGACATCAAACAGGCCCAGTTGCGGTTTGGCGGTCCGGGTGATGCGGTTGCCGCTGTCGGCCTGTTCGAGTTCCTGCAAACGTTGTTGCGCCTGCCTGATGACGTTGGCCGGTACGCCGGCAAGCGTGGCAACATGCAGACCGTAACTGCGATCGGCGGCGCCGGGTTTGACGGCATGCATGAAGACAATGCGGTCATCGTGTTCAACGGCATCGAGATGCACATTGGCAATGCCGTCTTGACTGTCAGGCAGTACCGTCAGTTCGAAGTAGTGGGTGGCAAACAGGGTAAATGCCTTGATGCGTGTTGCCAGGTCGACGGCGCAGGCCCATGCCAGTGACAGGCCGTCGTAGGTGCTGGTGCCGCGACCGATCTCGTCCATCAATACCAGGCTGTTCCCGGTTGCGTTATGCAGGATGTTGGCTGTCTCGGTCATTTCCACCATGAACGTCGAACGGCCGCCGGCAAGGTCGTCGGATGCGCCAATACGCGTAAATATGCGATCAACCGGGCCGATCTCGGCATGCTCGGCAGGTACATAACAACCGACACAGGCCAGCAGGACGATCAATGCTGTCTGGCGCATGTAGGTGGACTTGCCACCCATGTTGGGACCGGTGATGATCAGCATGCGTTGCCTGACATTCAGTCGGGTGTCGTTGGGAATGAACGGCTCATCAAGCAGTCGCTCGACCACCGGATGCCGCCCACCGGTAATGGCAATGCCGGGCCGCTCTGACAGGCTCGGGCAGGACAGGTTAAGGGTCAGGCTGCGTTCGGCAAAGGTGGTCAGCACATCCAGTTCGGCCAGCGCCCCGGCGCAGCAGCCGAGCATATCGATGTGCCCGGCCAGGCTATCCAGCAGTGCGCTGTAGAGTGTCTTCTCACGGGTCAGCGCACGTCCCCTGGCGCTGAGAACCGTGTCTTCATGCGCCTTCAGTTCTGGCGTGATGTAGCGCTCGACGGCTTTCAGCGTCTGGCGTCGCTGGTAATCAGGCGGCACCTTGTCGGCCTGTGCACGGCCGACCTCGATGTAGAACCCGTGTACCTTGTTGTAGCGGATCCTGAGGGTCCCGATGCCGGTGCGTTCGCGTTCCCGGGCTTCCATGTCAAGCAGATACTGGTCACCGTGTTCACTGAGGTTGCGCAATTCATCCAGTTCAGGGTCGTAGCCGGCTGCCAGTACACCACCATCGCGAATTAGCAACGGCGGTGACTCGAGGATGGCCGATTGCAGCAAGCGGTGTGTATCGGGGTGCTCGCCGATGCGCCTGGCAAGATCCAGCAACAGCGGATCGGTGTTGCCGGCAAGCTGTTGTTGTATTGCCGGCAACTGCGCAAGACTGTCGCGCAGGCCACTCAGGTCCCTCGGCCGTGCCGAGCGTAATGCAATGCGGGTCAGGATGCGTTCTATATCGGCAATATTGCGCAGCAGCGGTTGCAGTTCTTCGTGCAGGTGTTTGTCACACAGCTGGCCGATGCACTGGTGACGTCCCTGCAAGGTATGCCGGTCACGTAATGGCCGGTTCAACCAGCGACGCAGCAGGCGGCTGCCCATGCTGGTGGCCGTGTGGTCCAGAACCGCGGCCAGGGTATGTGCAGCATTGCCGCTGCCGGCGGATTCCAGTTCCAGGTTGCGGCGCGTGGCGGCATCCATGCCCAGGTATTCGGAATGCTCCTCGCGACGCAGGCCGCGCAGGTGTGGCAGGCTGCTGCGCTGGGTGTTCTTGACGTATTGCAGCAGACTGCCGGCGGCACCAATGGCGCAGTCCAGATCCTCGCAACCGAAACCGCTCAGATCGCGCGTGTCAAACTGGCTGTTCAGCTGTTCACGCGAACTGTCGGCATCGAACAGCCAGGGCGGTTGCCGGTGCAGGCAGGCATGCCGTGTGATGCTGTCGGGAATGCCGATGCTTTCATTGATAATCAGTTCGGTTGGGCGCAGGCGCTCGATTTCACCCAGCAGGATGTCTTCACTCTCGAGTTGCAGCACGCTGAAGCGGCCGCCGGCAAGGTCGAGTACCGCCAGCCCCCAGGTATCCTTGTGCCGGTTGATGGCGACGATCAGGTTGTCGCAGTGATCATTCAGCAGGGCTTCATCGGTGACTGTGCCCGGTGTTACCACGCGGGTGACCTGGCGCTCCACCGGCCCCTTGCTGGTTGCGACATCGCCAACCTGCTCACAGATGGCCACCGATTCGCCCTGGCCAACCAGTCTGCCAAGGTATTGTTCAGCGGCGTGTACCGGCACACCGGCCATCGGGATCGGTTCGCCGGCTGACTGGCCACGCGAGGTCAGAGTGATATCCAGCAGACTGGCTGCACGCCGTGCGTCATCGAAGAACAGTTCGTAGAAGTCACCCATGCGGTAGAACAGCAGCGTATCCGGGTGCTCGGCCTTGATACCGAGATACTGCTTCATCATGGGTGTGTGGCCGGACGATCCTGACATGGCGCGCAAGTCTACCTCAACCGATGCGGTTTGCGCAGTGCCGTAGGTCGGATTAGCGGCGCAGCCGCGTAATCCGACAATGTTACTGCGCCTTTGCAGTAAATCACCAATCTGCAATAAGATGCAGAAATGACTGATCTGACTGTGCTCGCACAACAGGTGGGTAAGGAATTACTCAAACAGGGCAAGCTGCTGGCGGTGGCCGAGTCCTGTACCGGTGGCTGGGTTGCCAAGGTCATCACCGACATCGCCGGCAGTTCACAGTGGTTTGATCGCGGTTTCGTCACCTACCGCAACCAGGCAAAGCAGGACATGCTGGGTGTGCCCGAAGCGATACTGGACAATGAGGGGGCGGTCAGTGAAGTGACCGTCAGTGCCATGGTGCAGGGCGCACTGGCCAACAGCCAGGCAGATGTGGCACTGGCAATCAGTGGTATCGCCGGCCCGGGGGGCGAGCGCCCCGGAAAACCGGTCGGCACGGTCTGCTTTGCCTGGCAAACGCGTGGCCAGGAGCCGCGGCGGCAGACCTGCCACTTCAGTGGTGACCGTAACAGTGTCAGGCAACAGTCTGTTATTCAAGCATTAAAGGTGCTGCTGGATGTGCTCGGCAGCCGCTGAGCCGAGCCAACGCCTGTTCTTTGCGCTGTGGCCTGATGCTGCGGTACGTGATGCCATCGAACGGTTCTCCCGGCGCCGGATTCGCAAGCAGGCAAAACGCGTCCTGGCCGGCAACCTGCATATCACGCTGGCCTTTGCCGGCCCGGTCACGGCGACTGTCCGGGCCTGCCTGGAAGCGGGTGCAGACGACATCAGCGCCAAACCCTTTTCACTGCGGCTCGATACGGTCGGCTATTGGCCGCGGCCACGCATTCTCTGGATCGGGTCGGGCGAAACCCCGTCGGCTGCGTGGAATCTGCTCAGGTCCTTGCGCGCGGTGTTTGTCGCCTGTGATCTGCCGGCCGATATGCGGCCATGGCAGGCCCACGTGACACTGGCGCGCAAGGCGGGAAGGGCGCTTGAGGTCAGAAAAATTGCGCCGCTGGACTGGTCAATCAGAGACTTCTGTCTGGTTGAGTCAGTGACGGAGGAATCCGGCGCCAGATACCGGATACTTCGACGCTGGCCGCTAGTGGGCTAGTCCGGTCTATGGGATAATCAGCGCCAGTTCAATGCTGGCAGGACAGGGACGATCCAGCCACAACCAACCTTTTGGAGGAGCCAGATGGAAGACAACAAACGCAAGGCCCTGAGTGCAGCATTAAGCCAGATTGAAAAACAGTTCGGCAAGGGCGCAGTGATGCGCATGGGTGATGTCAGTGCGATACGGGATGTCGATGCGGTATCGACCGGTTCACTGGGTCTTGACGTTGCACTCGGCATTGGCGGTTTGCCGCGCGGTCGGGTCGTCGAAATTTACGGTCCGGAGTCTTCCGGTAAAACCACACTGACCCTGCAGGTCATCGCCGAGGCGCAAAAGGCCGGTGGCACGGCCGCGTTTGTCGATGCAGAACATGCGCTCGACCCGACATATGCTGAAAAACTCGGTGTCGATGTTGATGAACTGCTGGTATCACAACCGGATACCGGCGAGCAGGCGCTGGAGATCACCGACATGCTGGTGCGTTCCGGTTCCATCGATGTCGTGGTGATCGACTCGGTGGCGGCGTTAACGCCAAAGGCCGAGATTGAAGGTGACATGGGCGATTCCCACATGGGCCTGCAGGCCCGGTTGATGTCACAGGCCCTGCGCAAGCTGACCGGCAACATCAAACGTTCCAATACCATGGTGATCTTCATTAACCAGATTCGCATGAAGATCGGTGTCATGTTTGGTAACCCGGAAACCACGACCGGCGGTAATGCGCTGAAATTCTATGCTTCCGTCCGTATGGATATTCGCCGTATTGGCGCGATCAAGAAAGGTGACGAGATTATCGGTAACGAGACCCGCGTCAAGGTGGTCAAGAACAAGATGGCGCCGCCATTCAGGCAGGCAGAATTCCAGATCCTTTACGGCGAAGGTATCTCCCGCGAGGGGGAGATTATCGATATGGGTGTCAAGCAAGGCTTTGTTGACAAGGCCGGTGCCTGGTACAGCTACAATGGCGAGCGTATCGGCCAGGGCAAGGAAAATGTCCGTGCATTCCTGAAGCAAAACCCGGACATTGGCGCCGAGATCGAGGGCAGGATTCGTGCCGAGTTGCTCGACACAGCCACGCCGGTTACCGAGAGCCCGGAGGAAGCCAAAGCTGAAGCCTGAGGCGGTGCCCGACCCGGCGGATGCGCGCGCGTCCGCCATGGATCTGCTGGCGCGCCGCGAACACAGTGAACGGGAATTGTCCCGCAAGCTGGCGAGCCGCGGTTATGCAGCAGATGTTATCGAGGCAACCGTGGCCGGGTTGATTGCAGATGAGCTGTTAAGCAATAGCCGTTTTACCGAGTCCTTTGTGCATTCCCGTTATCAGCGTGGTCAGGGTCCGCAAAAGATCCGTGCCGGGCTGCGTGAGCGGGGTATCGATGACAATACTATCGATACTTGTCTTGATGACTACACCGGGCAGTGGCGGGAATTGCTAGCCAGCGTCCGACTGAAAAAGTTTGGCGCTGCGATGCCGGCCAACTTCAGGGAGCGCAGCCGCCAGATGCGGTTCCTGCAGCAACGCGGCTTTACCCCGGAGCAGATCGCCAGCGCGTTTCATGATGATGACGCGTAGTAAAACATGTCGGGTTACGGCCTTTGGGCCTAACCCGACCTGCTTGACTGTTGCCGATGCTACACTGCATGGGTGTTCCATTCCGCCCCAAATCCCTGAATAATAAAGCCTGACGCACAACCCAACTGATTAAACCAATCATGACCAGCAGCGCGGAGCTTCGTCAGGCCTTCCTGGATTATTTCAAGGCGCACGACCACAAGGTCGTCGCGTCCAGTTCGCTGGTCCCGGCCAATGATCCGACCCTGTTGTTCGTCAATGCCGGCATGGTGCAGTTCAAGGATGTCTTCATAGGCAAAGACAAGCGCAGCTACCAGCGTGCAACATCGAGCCAGCGTTGCGTCCGCGCCGGCGGCAAGCACAACGACCTTGAAAATGTCGGCCATACCGCCCGCCATCACACCTTTTTTGAGATGCTGGGAAATTTCAGTTTCGGCGATTACTTCAAACGCGAGGCGATTGGCTATGCCTGGGAGTTCCTGACATCGGTCATGAAAATCCCGCCGGAAAAACTCTGGGTGACGGTGTTTGAAGAGGACGAGGAAGCGGCAGACATCTGGCTGAATGAAATCAGGGTCGATCCCGAACGTTTTGGCCGGATTGGTGCCAGGGACAATTTCTGGTCCATGGGTGATACCGGTCCCTGCGGTCCATGCACAGAAATTTTCTATGACCATGGCCCGGACATCGCGGGCGGGCCGCCGGGCTCCCTGAATGAGGACGGCGATCGCTATGTCGAGATCTGGAATCTCGTGTTTATGCAGTATGACCGGGACAGCGAGGGTAAGCTGCAGCCGCTGCCGCGGCCGTCGGTCGATACCGGCATGGGGCTGGAACGGCTTGCCGCTGTCATGCAGGGCGTGCACTCAAATTACGATATTGACCTGTTCCGGAACCTGATCAAAAGTGCTGCCACGGTTACCGGCGCCAGTGACCTGGGTGACAACTCGCTGAAAGTCATTGCCGATCATATCCGCTCCTGCGCATTCCTGATTGTCGATGGCGTGCTGCCTTCCAACGAGGGGCGTGGCTACGTACTGCGCCGCATCATTCGGCGTGCGGTCAGACACGGTTACCAGCTGGGTAGCAAGGAACCGTTTTTCTACAAGCTGGTTGAGCCGTTGTGCAGCGAGATGGGTGCTGCCTATCCCGAGCTGCCTGACAACTGTTCCCATGTTGAACAGGTACTGAAACGCGAAGAAGAGCGCTTCGCCGAAACCCTGGAACAGGGTATGCGTATTCTCGAAGCAGACCTCGAGGGTATGCAAGGCAAGATAATTTCCGGGGAGACGGTCTTCAAACTCTATGATACCTACGGCTTCCCGGTTGACCTGACGGCCGATTATGCCCGTGAACGCGGCCTGTCACTGGATATGAAAGGTTTTAACCGCGAGATGGGGGCGCAACGCGACCGGGCCCGTGCAGCCAGCCAGTTTGGCGTTGAGTACAGCGCATCTTTCGATATAGAGGGTTGCACGGATTTTACCGGTTATGAACATGTCAGTGACGTGTCTGTCATTACCGGCCTGTTTCGGGATGGTGAACCGGTTGAACAATTGACTGCCGGCGATAATGGTATTGTCATACTGGAACGGACACCGTTTTATGCCGAATCCGGTGGCCAGGTCGGTGACCGGGGAGTGCTGGTCAATGGCAACAATCGTTTCAATGTCTCGGATACACAGAAGCAGGGCAGCGGCGTGTTCGCGCATATCGGCATGCTGGAACAGGGCGAACTGCATACCGGTGAGACCGTCACAGCAAGTATCGACGTGGCACGTCGCCAGGCCACTGTCCTGAACCATTCGGGCACGCACTTGCTGCATGCGGCCCTGCGTACCGTACTTGGTGACCACGTCCAGCAAAAAGGTTCGCTGGTAGATCCGGAACGGTTGCGTTTTGACTTCTCCCATTATGAACCGCTGACCGCGGAACAGTTACAGACCATCGAAGACATGGTGAATGCGCAGATTCGCGTTAACGCCGAAGCCGTTACCCGGGTCATGTCGATTGATGATGCAAAGTCATCCGGCGCCATGGCGCTGTTTGGTGAGAAGTACGATGATGAGGTCCGTGTACTGTCACTGGGAGAGTTCTCGGTTGAATTGTGTGGCGGTACCCACGTCAGGCATGCCGGGGATATTGGCCTGCTGAAAATTACCGCGGAGAGCGGTATTGCTGCCGGTGTCAGGCGTATTGAGGCGGTTACCGGTGAGCGCGCCTTGCAATGGGTATCAGGCAACGAAGCCCGTCTGCAACGGGTCGCCGAACTGGTCAAGGGCAGTCGCGAGGATGTCGACGAGAAGGTCTCGCAGCTGCTGGAAAAGAACCGCGCCCTGGAAAAGGAATTGCAACAACTCAAGGGCAAACTGGCCAGCAGCCAGGGCAGTGACCTGGCCTCAAAGGCCATTGATGTCGAAGGTATCAAGGTGCTGGCGGCACGCATGGAAGGTGCCGATGCCAGGACCTTGCGGGAAACGCTTGACCAACTGAAGAACAAGCTGGGTTCAGCCGCCGTGGTCCTGGCCGCGGTCAAGGGCGAGAAAATCAGCCTGGTGGCCGGCGTCACCAGCGACCGGACCAGCCAGATCAAGGCCGGTGAACTGGTCAATGTGGTTGCCAGTCAGGTCGGCGGCAAGGGGGGTGGTCGTCCGGACATGGCACAGGCCGGTGGCAATCAGCCGGAACACCTCGATGCTGCGCTGGAATCCGTGACCGGCTGGGTACAGGAACAGCTGTCTGCCTGACGAGCAGCTTTAATCCGGTCCCGTTCTGTAGTTTAATTCCTGCTCTTGTCACAGGGTGCGCATACCGCACCTGGAGATGTAATCTCAAACCACAATGGCATTAATCGTTCAAAAATACGGCGGCACGTCCGTTGGCAGTCCTGAATATATCGGTAACGTTGCCGATCGCGTCAAGCGTTGGCGCGACAAGGGCAACGACGTCGTTGTGGTTGTCTCCGCCATGAGTGGCGAGACCGACCGATTGCTGGGGCTGGCTGCTGATATCACCGGTTCGCCGACTCCACGCGAACTGGATGTACTGCTTTCCACCGGTGAGCAGGTCACTATTGCATTGCTCAGTATGGCACTGGCACACCGGAGTTGCCCGGCGCGTTCCTTTACCGGTTCGCAGGTGCATATTCGTACTGACAGTGAACACAACAAGGCGCGTATCCATGATATCGAGGACAAGCGCATACATGCCGATCTCAAGGCAGGCAATGTCGTTGTTGTCGCCGGATTCCAGGGTGTCGACGAACACGGCAATATCACCACCCTGGGGCGGGGCGGTTCCGATACCACGGCCGTGGCACTGGCAGCTGCGCTGAAGGCGGATGAATGCCAGATCTATACCGATGTTGACGGCGTCTATACCACTGACCCGCGTGTCGTGCCGGAGGCGCGACGTCTTGAGCGGATTACCTTTGAAGAAATGCTGGAAATGGCCAGTCTTGGCTCAAAGGTTTTGCAGATCCGTTCGGTCAGTTTTGCCGGCCGTTATAACGTGCCACTGCGTGTACTCTCGTCATTCGAGGAAGAGGGCGATGGCACGCTGATTACCTATGAGGATGAAGAAATGGAAAAGGCGCTGATATCCGGTATTGCGTTCAATCGTGACGAGGCCAAGCTGACCGTGCTCGGTGTCCCGGACCGGCCCGGTGTCGCCCACCAGGTGCTGAGCCCGATCGCGGCGGCCAATATTGAAGTCGACATGATTATCCAGAACGTCGCACCGGATGGCGCCACCACCGACTTCACCTTCACTGTGCATCGCAATGATTACGACAAGGCCCTGGTCGTGCTTGGAAAAACGGCTGAGTTACTGGGTGCCCGGGAGGTGTCCGGCGATGACAAGATCGTCAAGATTTCCATTGTTGGCGTAGGGATGCGGTCGCATGCCGGTATCGCCTCGACCATGTTTGAGGCCCTTGCCAGGGAAGGGGTCAATATCCGGATGATTTCGACGTCCGAAATCAAAATCTCGGTGGTCGTTGATGAAAAATACCTGGAACTCGGTGTGCGAACCCTGCACGAGGCCTTCGATCTGGCACAACCGCCAGCAGTCTAGAAAGCAACGGATACACTTACATTACGTATAGTATATTAGAATCTTTCCAACATGTTGTCTTGCCAAGAGTTTTTCATTACCATCTGACTGTTGAAAACAAAATGAGTCGATTGAAGCTTATTTCGCTACGACCGAACTCAAATAAGCAAGACCTGTCTACTAGAATATACTAATAAAGATGTACTGACAGGGAGTATCTTCATAACAAGGAGATGGGATAATGTTAATTCTTACGAGACGAGTGGGAGAGACTCTGATGATCGGGGATGAGGTGACAGTTACCGTCCTCGGAGTCAAGGGTAACCAGGTCAGGATCGGTGTCAATGCACCGAAGGAGATTGCCGTTCACAGGGAAGAGATCTATGAACGGATCAAGCATGAACAAAGCCGGCAGGAAGGTAATAGCTAAACCCACCTGCCATCAGGCATTATTTCATACGCTTTACCTGTTTTAGCCGCATCGGTATGCTACGTGTCTTCGGGTGATCGCAGGCATATTGCTTGCGGCTGTTTATTTCCCCGGAGAGGTGGCCGAGCGGCTGAAGGCGCTCCCCTGCTAAGGGAGTATGGGTTAAAAGCCCATCGAGGGTTCGAATCCCTCCCTCTCCGCCATACAGTCTGGTCTCTGTCCTGCGTCTCAGCAGGGCAGAGACAATGACTCAAGAATTCAGCACGTTACGCCGTAATTAAGGGCTTACAATCTGCCCTATACGGAACTACTACTCGAAATATTTCCTCGAAATCCCGATTTGTCTCAAACGCCGATTTGCCTGGTCCACTTTTGACACTTTTCTACACCTGTGTATGGCGAATTGTTGCTCAGGCTGCTACGGGCAACTGATATAGCCTGCGGCAATGAGATTTCCACCGGAATTGGTTGAGATCAGCACGGCGGATGATGGTATCGCCGCTGGTTTCTGACGGTGTATCGCCGCCGAGCGAAGTGTGCACACGATGAGAGTTGTAATACTGCCGAAATTCTTCCAGCTTCCTCTCCAGGTCGCTGGCGTTCCAGAAGAGCGCATGGTCAAGATATTCACGGCGAATCGTCCCGATCAGCCGTTCGACGAAGGGATGCGATAACGGTACGTAAGGAACGGATTTAATCTCTTTGACATCCAGGATACGGAGATTCGCCTGCCAGCGACAACGGCCTTGGCACCGCCAGGTCCCAGGAGTTTGGCGATCGTGGTCAAAAGATGTGCGAGGAGTACCAGCAGGTCCTTCATGGCAGGGGAGCGTAGGGAAGGTTGCGTTCAGGAACAAGACTGTCTAAGTTATCGTTTTCAGGTAATAATTACGAATTCGCCACCCACAGGCTAAGTGTCGGTATTCAGGTGATAATTTGTATTTCGCCGGAGGCAGGCAGCCCGGCGATACTATCAGGATCAGCTGGATTGATAACAAAGGGGCGAGCGGTACAAAGGTAATCCGGATAGAGGCGTAAAGGGGCTTTGTCAATAACGGTGGACAAATAGAAGTGGTCAATGAACAAGAAAAAACCTTCCATAACCCGCCTTCATGAAGAGATGAATGCTTTTCGGACAGGTTTTAACAGCCTTGTCCTGGCCACCGTTTCGTCCGAAGGAATTCCGGATGCTAGTGCTGCGCCAATGGTGATGGGCGATGCCGGTGAGTTTTATATCTATATTAGTGGCCTGTCGCGTCATACCTCGAACCTGGAGTCGAACCCAAAGGCGGGGGTGTTGCTCATACAGCCGCTAGAGGTAGCGGAAAACGCTTTTGCGCGCGAACGCCTGAATTATCAATGCACGGCGACCACAGTCCCGCGGGACACGCAGACGTTCATCGACATCCTGCAGCGATTTTCCCGGCAGTTCGGAAGTATTGTGGACACACTGAAAAACCTGCAAGACTTCCATCTGTTTTGTCTTACGCCTCTGAGTGGAACCTATGTACGTGGTTTCGGCCAGGCCTGGCGTCTGAGCGGCCCAGGCTTGAATGATCTGCAGCATATAAACCCGGCTCGCAATGTATAAGCTCGTACATCTCAACTTGCGACACTTCGCGTTAGGGCACTCATGCCGCCACGTAGAGGACCCTGAAAGCGGATATACCTCAATTGATGCTCATGTAGCGCGTAGGGCGTAATGAGCGAAGCGAATTGCGCCGCATGGCTGTGAATGAACATCTATGGCGCAGCCTGCGGCGTTGGGTTACGTGGTTATTACACTGTCCTGAAAGTTAATTCTGTCTTTCACCAACCGGATCGCACCTACTCGAATGCGTAATGCTTGCGGATGGGCTGCTTGACTAACCAGCTGCAGTCCATACCGGCCGGGAAACGCACGAGATCACCGGCACTGATCTCAACGGGTTCGCTGCCTTCCGGTGTGACGGTCACCCGACCCTCAAGCACATAGCAGACTTCGGTTTGATCATAATGCCAGGGAAACTCCGATTCGCCGCACTCCCAGATAGGCCAGTCCCTGACGCCCAGTTCATTGATGACGGATTCGTCCGGCTGCCGGGTTATCTCTATTTTCACCTGTTGTCTCCTCAATACAAGTTATTGCGAATATTGCTCGTAAATGCGTTTTCCACCCATCTATTATTACTAATGTAAAGACATTCAGGCAGGTCTTTCGCTGAAGGTAAAACCATGATGAAACGACGGGCATTTCTCCAGACGCTAGGTGCCTTGGGGGCCTTGCGGTATCTTCGGCCCGGCACTGTGTCAGCGGCAACGCGGTCAGCGATCAAGAAAGCCATTCCCTTAACGGGTGAACAGCTGCCCGTCATCGGAATGGGGTCCTGGCTTACATTTGATGTGGATAACGATTCCCTTGCACTTGCCGTTCGGGTTCAGGTATTGCAGGCGTTTTTCGATCGGGGTGGCGCGGTGATTGACTCGTCTCCCATGTACGGTTCCTCTGAGGAGACGATTGGTTATTGTCTGGAGCGGATCAGGAACAAGCCCTCACTGTTTGCCGCGACTAAAGTCTGGACGCCGGGCCGGTGGTTAGGCGTCAAGCAGATGGAGCGCTCCCGGCGCCTGTGGGGCATAGAGCATTTCGATCTGATGCAGATCCACAACATGGTCGATTGGGACACACACCTGGAGACACTGAGCGCATGGAAGGCCGAGGACCGGATACGTTACCTCGGTATTACGACGTCTCACGGTCGCCGCCACGATGCCATGGAGAAGGTCATGGCCAAGGATCCGTTTGACTTTGTCCAGTTCACGTACAATATCCTGGACCGCGAGGCAGAGCAACGCTTGCTCCCGCTGGCGGCCGAGCGTGGGCTGGGGGTGATTATCAACCGACCGTTTCGCCGTGGTAAGTTGTTCGATTATGTCGAAGGCAAGCCGCTACCCGACTGGGCGCGTGAATTCGATTGTGAAAACTGGGCACAGTTCTTCCTGAAGTTCATCGTTTCCCATCCGGCGGTCACCTGCGCGATTCCGGCCACCTCCCGGATTGACCACATGCTGGAGAACATGGGCGCCGGCTACGGGCGCCTGCCCGATCCTGAAACACGCAAACGCATGATCCGGTACCTCGAAAGCGCCGTGTAACAAAAGACAGTCCTATGCATGGCGAATTCCTGTTCATGCGGCAATGGGTGTCTGAAAAAGGCCATTGCAGTGCGATATCCATGAATAGTTGCTGAGTTTTGCGCGTAGAGGTTGGGGACCAGCGAAGGGATGCGATATCGGTGTATACGGGATGGCCGTAATCTCCTTGACCCCAAGAATTCGCAAGTTGGCTTGCCATTGGTGATAGTGGAGTAGCAGGTCCTTCATGGCAGGGAAGCGTTGGGAAGATTACTTTCAGGAACAAGACTGTCTAAGTTATCGTTTTCAGGTGGTAATTACGAATTCGCCACACACAGGGTGTGGCAACTGCACTTACCAGGGTAGCTCGGTTCCGTCATACCGGATGAAGCGGCCGCTGTTCTCCAGCGTGAATTCATCGATAATCTTGCGCATGCCACGTACGCTCTTTTCAGGGCTGATGATGGCGTCACTGCCACCCATCCGGGTTTTGACCCAACCGGGATGGAGCAGCAGCATGCCTGTACCCCTGGGCCGCAGGGCGATGGCAAGTCCCTGCATGGCGGCATTCAGCGCGGCCTTGCTGGAGCGATAATAATAGCTTCCCGGACTCTGGATATCGGCAATACTGCCCATGTGGCTGCTGATAGTGGCGATTAAGCGCTTGTCACTGCGGGCAACGTTATCCAGCAGGGCTTCGGTCATTCTTACTCCGCCCAGCGTGTTGATTTCGAAGGTGCGCAGCCAGTCTTCATAGCGCAGACCGCCCAGTTCGGGTGTGCCTTTTTCAAGGTAGACGCCTGCGTTGTTGATCAGAACGTCCAAGGGTGCGTCTTCCAGCTCCCAGGCGATGGCCCGGATGTCCTCCGGAACAGTGACATCCAGGCGATGCACGCTGAGGCCGGGATATTGTTCAGCCATCTCATGCAATTCTGCGGCTTCTGCGGGCCGCCGGCAGGTGGCGAATACTCGCCAACCGGATTGCGCATATTGGCGGGCAAACTCCAGCCCGATGCCGCGGTTACTGCCGGTAATCAGAACACTGGTCATGTCGAGTCGACCGGGCGAAAAAAATCTGTTCGTGACGGGTAGATCAATGCATCGGCCACAGATCGCGAACCTCTTCGGGCATCGCCTCGCGCACGTCCGCTATTTCGCCTTCGCTGATGCGATGATCGAGCATCAGGAAGACATGGCGTAACGCCTGTTCGGCGCTCAACTCGCCTTCCAGCCCTGGCAGTGGCTGCATACCCTCCAGAAAGGCCTCAAGCGAACGCTGTTTTTTCGGTGTGGCGCTCGGTTTCCAGCCTTCGTAATAGAAACCCCGGATTAGCATGGGCAGCTGTGCGCCGAGATGGACCGCTTCATCGGCGGGCAAACGGTCGCGCAGCGCATGGAGTACAGCGCGCAGTACGGAATAGGCCTCGGATTCGTTTTCCAATGAGGCGATCAGTTCGAGTTCGCGAAGCCAGCGGTGCGTGGTCTGGAGTGTTGAATCAAATGCCCGGATATGGGTTTCCGACGTTGTCATTGGGGGCCTCCTTAGTAATATTTACGCCAAACGGGAAAGTATTTTGAATAACCTTATCAGGTTGTTTCAGATACGTGCAGGCTGCATTGATAAGCATCAATTTTGGACTGATCTTTTCGGAAAACCGGGACTTTGATTTTCTGGGTTCGCGCTTCCGCTTCCGGGCGTGATGTTCACCACCAGTGCGTAATGAGCTGGATCTGGCACTTGAGAGACCAATGCGATGAGAGATGCTTTATGGGACAGTCCATTGTTACAATCTTCAAATCCACATATTCTTGATTTTTCGGGAGGATACTTGGGATGCAAATACCCTTACAGATTACATTCCGGGATATGGAACCCTCTGCTGCTGTGGAGGCAGATATTCGTGAAAAAGCGGGGAAGCTTGAGTGGTTCTATGATCAGATCATGAGTTGTCGGGTTGTGGTGTCGGCCCCCCATGGCCATCATCACAAGGGCAATCTCTACCAGGTGCGCATTGATATGACTGTGCCTGACGGGGAGTTGCTGGTGACCCATGAACACCATCACGAGGACCATTCCCATGAAGATGTCTACGTGGCCATACGCGATGCCTTTGATGCCATGAAGCGCCAGTTGGAGGACTATGCGCGCAAGCGACGGGGCAAGGTCAAGAAACACGAACCCCCGGCACATGGACGCGTGTTCAGCCTGAACTCCGGGGAGGATTACGGCAGGATCAAGACCCCGGACGAAAGGATTATCTATTTTCACCGTAACAGTGTACTGGATGATGCCTTCAACAAGCTGGAAGTCGGCAGTGAGGTGCGTTTCGTGGAAGAGATGGGGGAAAGAGGGCCACAGGCGAGTACAGTGACCCTGGTGGGCAAGCACCGCATTGTGTAGTTGCACCACCAGCATGCCCGGGAGCCTCTGATAAATTCCTTTATCGTCATCCCTGCACATGCCGGGATCCAGAGTTTTCAATGTATCGGTTGCCGGCTAGTCGCTACCCGTTTCAAACACTGCTATCGACTTTGGTATCACCACTTGTGGACAGGCGGCCGCAATCTCCTCATAGAGCGGTGCCGGGTCCTTTTCATAGCGACGCGAAAAATGAAACGGCACCAGCCGCGCAACACCGGCTGCCGCAGCGATCTCGCCGCACGCCCGGGTCGTGAGATGGGCGGTACGTGCGGCCTGTTCAACATCAGCCTCCCGGAAGGTGGCCTCGCAGAACAGGGTATGCGCCCCCTGCGCCAGCGCCGCGATACGCCGGCGATTGACTTCAGTGTCAGCAAAATCCGTGGCGTAGACAAGTTTCTTGCCGGGCGTGATCAATACCAAGTCATCCGCCAGTGTCTGCGTGGACTCAATGCGCCCGTCGGGCAGCCGCACCGGTGCTGTCGTTGCACCGGCCTGCAGGTGCCGCTTCAGTTCGCCCAGCCACGGTCCCGGGCGCAGTCCCCGTGCCTGCAGCCGGTCCTTGCGGATGTTGATCTGCTGCGTGGGCTCGAATGCAAAGGCAAGCACCGGCGTGGCATGTGCCAGCGTCACCGCGCGTACCCGAAAGCCTGACTCCGCCAGCAATACCCCGTCGGCGGCCACCCGCTCATCCAGTGGTTCGGCCCCGCGACGGCCGGCCTGTACCCGGAAACGCCGCAGTTGCGTGTCATGCAGTTCGGTCACCACGAAGCGCGGACCCCGGTCCCCCACCCGGTCCCACAGAATGCCGCGGACAAGACCCTCGATGTTCACGGCCAGACCCGGCGGGCCGTACAACCGGCAGACGGATAGCTCGCCGATGCGCGCACGCAGTAGCCAGAGAAAGCCGGCGATGTGGTCGATATGGGCGTGGGTGATGAAGACATCGGAAACCTGGTGGGCGATCCGTGCCGGCAGCCGCACGCCCTCGCCAAGATCGAACAGCAGGCTGCGCCGATGATGACGCAAACGCAGATGCAGCAGGGAATCACCAAAGACCCCGTTGACCAGGGCCACCTGCAACATTCCCACCCGGCCCACCACGCGCGGCCCGCCCGCGGCATCGGCCGCTACCACCGGAGCGATGTCCGGCGGGGGCAGGTACTCAAGCCGGTCGGCCGTGAAGGGGGCGGCGGTCCCGAGGCGACCATCTGCGAGCCGCGTGGCATCGCGCACCAGCAAGGTCGCAGGATTTTCCACCATGTCCGGCAGCCGCACGCGCAGCTTGCCCGCCTCGAGCGCCAGGACCTCCCCCATGGCCAGCGTGCGTTCCCCCTGCAGCAGCGCCACCTGCCGTCCGGTCCAGGCGTCCGGTACCGTTAAAGGCGGCGGCGTGCCGGTAATCTGCAACCGTTCGACCTCCAGAAGATGCTCTCCGGCACCGGCCAGATACGCATCCCATAATATGGTGCGCTCCCGGGCCCTTGCACGCTTGCCGGGTCGGTGTGCTTCTTCCGTGGCCTGCAATGCAAACACCTCGGCGGACAGTGCGCCGAGTTCCTGTTCGAGCGGCACCGGTCGCCCGGCACGGCTCAGTACCAGCACTGCCTCGATGCGTGCTGCCTCCACGATGGCAGTCAGCAGTTCCGCGCCGGCGACACCGCGTACCACCCCGGGAGCATCCACCAATACCACGCCGCCGGGCACCGACTGCGCCAGCCGCCGCACGGTGGAGACCAGCGGCAGGCGAAAGCGTCCGGCGTCCAGGGTGCAGAGCGCCTCAAGATCGGTGAGTGTCCAGTCTGTGGTATTCCAGCGGGCCAGGCAAACGGTGCCGGGTACCCCGAACAGGGGCGAGCCGGGATCGGCGCCAAGGCACCAGCAGGTCCGCCCGGCACGGTCAAGTGCCCCGGCCAGCGCATGGACCAGGGTCGACTTGCCGATACCCGGCTGACCAATCAGCAACACGCGGCGCTCGCTGCCGAGTACGGCATCGATGATCGCTTCCGGTGCCGCCGCGAACAACGGCGGGGTGTCGGTGTACGCCGGATTTATCACACGGGCCATGATATGACGGGACCAGGACTACCTGCAGTGAATGGAAAAGACTATCGCCCTATCGGCATGAGTATCAAGGGCACATGGTCTTCCGGAAGCCCCAATGTATTGCATATGGCGTCATCCTGGAAGGCACCCACGACGACAGTATTCAGGCCCAGTGAAACGGCCTGCAGAAACTGGTTTTCTGCCGCATGACCGGCTTCGATATGTACGTACCGGATTCCACGCTTGCCGTACTTTCGGGTTGTGCGTTCATAGACTGCTGCAAAGACCACAACCACAGCGGCTTCCCGGATCCATGCCTGGTCGAGGGCGGCATGAGCCAGTGGGGCTCGGATATCGCTATCACCAAGGCGCTCGAGCCTGTAACTGTTTGGTTGGCGACTTGGAGAAATGACAGTTCCAGCTATCCAGATGAATGGTGCTCCTGGGCGCTGGAACAGGCCAATCGGCTCGACCCGACAATCACCAGTCCGCCATCGGTCCTAGACTACAAGGACCAGTTCTACTGGTATTAACAGTTCCCTGATAATCCCCTGTTAATTTTCGACGATTTTCTGTCATGTGTAAGAAAGGGGCTATATAATAGGAACTTGTAGGTGTATGTGACTAGCTATGCGGCTGAAACTGTGAAAATTCCCTGTATTTTTCCCTATATCAGGGAAAATTTCAGAGACGATTTCGCAGCAGACTCAAACTACCGCCAACTTTATGTATAATTCCGATCCTTTCACGCGCCCGTAGCTCAGTTGGATAGAGTACCTGGCTACGAACCAGGCGGTCGGGAGTTCGAATCTCTCCGGGCGCGCCATTCCTGCATAAACAGCATGTTAGAGAAGGCTTTATAGGTCTTTTCTACGTGCTGTTGTTTTCTGCCCTTTATCCTGTTCTTAATAAAAACAATGGGTTGTGAATTACCCGACCAACTGGTTAAAAACCAGTTGGTTGGGAAGTTTCAATAAGCATTCCCTGGAGTTCTCCCGACATACGGTGCCTGTTGTAGAAATAAAGATCATGTAAATTGAATGACCTTTTGAGGGGCGGAGGTTTTACTGTGAATGAGAGATTTCAGGTGAATGAGATTCTGACCTGGCACTTTGATCTTCCTGTCATCGAGTGGCTGATTGTCCTCATCATGCTCGTCGTTCTGGGATTTGTAGGTGCTGTCGTCACGCACCGGACACTAATGGGAGCTAAAGGAGTAGCCGGTCAATCCGGCAAATCGGCTGATGATTCCAATCCCTGGCACGCGCTGGAGAATGCACGGGTGTTTACGCGGCTGGATGCAGGCCCGGACGGTCTTGCTACAGATGAAGTGAATCTCCGCCTTGGCGAGCATGGACCGAATCGACTGTCTGAGGCCAGGACACGTGGGCCCTTGGTGCGATTTTTTTATCAGTTTCACAATGTGTTGATTTATGTATTGCTTGCCGCCAGTGGTGTCACGGCGATGCTCGGGCACTGGGTGGATGCGGGCGTGATACTGGGTGTTGTTGTCGTCAATGCAGTGATTGGATTTGTCCAGGAAGGCAAGGCGGAGAATGCTTTGAGGGCAATACGCAAAATGCTGTCGCCGCAGGCAATGGTGCTGCGAGACGGGCAGCGTCTGATTATCCCTTCCGACGAACTGGTACCCGGCGATGTAGTGTTTCTCCAATCAGGCGACAAGGTCCCTGCGGACCTGCGTTTGTTCAGAGTCAAGAGTCTGCAGATCCAGGAGTCCGTGCTTACTGGTGAATCTGTCACAGTGGAAAAGTGCATCGAGCCAGTGGCAGACGATGCAGAACTGGGTGATCGTTCCAGCATGGCGTATTCGGGCACGCTCGTCACCTATGGACAGGGTAGTGGCGTGGTGGTTGCAACCGGTGCCCGTACCGAGATCGGCCGGATCAGTACACTGCTGGCGCGGGTGGAGACGCTGACAACGCCGCTGCTGCGCCAGATGTCACAATTTGCCCGCTGGCTTACCGGGATGATCATCGCGGTCGCTGCGCTAACATTCGTGTTTGGTGCGGTGGTCCGGGATTACCTGGCGGCGGAGATGTTTCTTGCGGCGGTGGGCCTGGCAGTGGCCGCGATCCCGGAAGGTTTGCCAGCCATAATGACCATTACGCTGGCCATCGGCGTGCAGCGCATGGCGCATCGTCATGCCATCATCCGGCGCCTGCCAGCGGTCGAGACACTTGGCTCGGTAACTGTCATCTGTTCCGACAAAACCGGCACCCTGACACGCAATGAGATGACTGTACAATCCGTTGCGACGACCGCCGGCTTCTTTGAGGTTACCGGAGTAGGTTACGACCCTCATGGAGGTTTCCTGTTCGACGACAGGGAAATCGTACTGGAAGACCACCCCATCCTTTCCGAACTGACCCGAGCGTCCTTGTTATGCAATGATGCTGCATTGCATAGGCATGACGATGAATGGGTCCTGCATGGTGATCCAACCGAAGGTGCATTGCTGACCCTGGGCATCAAGGCGGGACTGGATCCGTTTTTTGAGCAGGAGAAGTGGCCGCGTACCGACGTGATTCCTTTCGAATCCCAGCACCGCTTTATGGCCACACTGCACCATGATCACAGCGGGCACGGTTTTGCCTACATCAAAGGTGCGCCGGAACGGCTATTGGAAATATGTGCGCTGCAGAGAACCCGTGGCGACGATATCCCGATCGACCCCGGCTATTGGCAGCAGCATATACATGCCATGGCGCTCAGGGGCCAGCGTGTACTTGCCATTGCCCTTAAATCCGTCGGGGATGATCACCGTGAACTGAAGTTTACAGACCTGGAAACCGGTCTGACCCTGATGGGCATTGTAGGTATGATCGACCCGCCGCGGGAAGACGCAATCCGGGCCGTGCACCAGTGCCAGTCCGCCGGGATACAGGTGAAAATGATCACCGGTGATCATGCCGTGACTGCTGTTGCGATTGGCGCGCAAATGAGTATCGGTGACGGTGAAAAAGTGCTGACCGGTCACGAAATGGAAACCATGGATGAGGACGCGTTACGGGCCGTCGTCGATGAAGTGGACGTCTTCGCCCGATCCAGTCCCGAACATAAACTGCGGCTGGTCAGGGCGATGCAGGCCAATGGTCAGGTAGTAGCCATGACCGGTGACGGCGTAAACGATGCACCTGCATTAAAGCGTGCCGACGTCGGGACCGCCATGGGTCAGAACGGCACCGAGGTCGCCAAGGAAGCTGCGGAGATGGTGCTGGCGGACGACAATTTCGCCTCGATCGCCCACGCTGTAGAAGAGGGACGCACTGTTTATGACAACCTCAAGAAGGCCATCCTTTTCATCTTGCCTACCAACGGTGGTGAAGCGCTGACCATCATTGCCGCCATTATGCTCGGTCGCATGTTACCCATTACGCCGGTTCAGATTCTCTGGGTCAACATGATTACCGCGGTTACCCTGGCCCTCGTGCTAGCGTTTGAGCCGGCTGAACGGAATATTATGCAACGCCCACCCCGAGACCCCCGTGTACCGCTGCTTTCGGGCATGTTTATCTGGCGGATCACCTTTGTGTCACTCATCCTGGTAACAGGCACATTCGGTTTGTTTCTTTGGGTGCGCGAGCAGGGTGCCAGCATTGAACTGGCGCGCACCGTTGCAGTGAATACACTGGTTATGTTCGAGATCTTCTATCTTTTCAATTCGAGATATATCAAGGCGAATGTGCTCAGTATCGACGGTTTACTGGGAAATCGTTATGCGCTGGTTGCAATCGGCGTACTCATCATTTTCCAGGTCTGCTTTACCTACCTGGGTCCAATGCAGGTCTTGTTCGGTACGACGGGTATTGATGCCACGATGTGGGTGCGCATCGTCCTGGTTGCCTCCTCGGTGCTATTTCTCGTAGAGCTGGAGAAGGCAGTCATTCGGCGTGCAGATAGAAACCAGGGCAGGTGACATATGATGGGGTTTGGAAGATTCGCTTTTTGAATGGCACTGTTCGCCCTGCTATGGTGGATGCTCACGGAAGTTACAATAGCAATCGTTGGATGATATCGATGGGATTCCAGGTTTTGCCAGGCTGGCGTGCTTCAGCACTGGCCGTAGTGGGTCGTTTCCCGCAGGTCCGCGGATGGCAGAAAGCATTGGATGCTGGCAAGCGTTCTCTGCAAAGCAGGGCACTCGCAGTAACTTTGCTGCTGTTATTGGGGATTGTCATTGCACTTCTGGGTACATGAAACAAGAACAATCACGGAACCATTGTGCTATCGTCACGGGCTGTTATTGTTAGCGATCAATAACCAATAATGAACCTCGCCTACCTTACAGACATTATTATTCTCTTGACGGCGGCCGTTATAACAGTGCCGTTATCCCGTCTTGCAGGGCTCGGCACTGTGCCAGGTTTTCTCATGGCCGGAGTTGCAGTGGGGCCGTCGGCACTGGGTCTGATCGATAATGCACACGAGATTCGCCATCTGGCTGAACTCGGCGTGGTGCTGCTCCTGTTTGTCATCGGTATTGAGCTCAAACCCTTACGCCTGTGGTTGATGCGACGTATGGTCTTTGGGCTGGGTACCCTCCAGGTAGTTGTTACGGGAGCATTGATCTCTGCCGCCGCTTATTTTGTGTTTGGTCTCGAGCCGCGATCCGCTATTTTGATTGGGCCTGCTTTGGCGCTCTCATCAACAGCTTTTGTGCTGCAGCTGCTTACCGAACAAAAGATGCTCGCCTCGGATTACGGACGTACATCTATAGCCGTGTTGTTGTTTCAGGATCTGGCTGTGGTGCCACTCCTCGCCCTGGCCTCACTGTTGGCAGTCGCGGATCTGACAATCGAGGAGGATATCGGCCTGGCGCTACTCGAAGCGCTGGTTATTCTTGCGCTGATAATCCTCGGCGGCCGTTATCTGCTGCAACCCATACTCCAGCGTGTGGCCCGCTACGGGTCTCCGGAGATATTTACTGCCTCTGCGGTGCTGCTGGTTCTAGGCGCTGCCGTCCTCATGGCGCAAATCGGCCTCTCGATGGCCATGGGCGCGTTTGTAGCGGGACTGCTGGTTGCAGACTCTGAATTCCGTCACCAGGTAATGGCCGAGATCCAGCCATTTCGTGGCCTGTTGCTTGGGCTGTTCTTTATGTCAATGGGTATGTCTCTCGAGTTGGAACAGTTTTTTGCAAAACCGCTGGTTTCCATCAGTCTGGTCCTGGTACTGATGCTGGTCAAGGCAGCTCTGTTGTGGCCGCTGGCCTACCTGTTTGGACACAAAGACAAGACTGCGCCTGCGATAGCTCTGTTGCTTGCACAAAGCGGAGAATTCGCGCTGGTGCTTTTTGCGGTGGCCTTCGATGCCGCTGTGCTGGATGAAGAATTGTTTCAGCAACTTCTGGTTGTGGTAGTGCTCAGCATGCTGGCGACCCCGCCCATTGCCGGGTTGGCGTATCGACTGGCTGCTGCGCGCAGGAAAGAACCTACGGGTGAGGAACTCACAGGGAAGGACGCAGTGACTGCGTCAATTGTCATTGTTGGTTTCGGGCGGGTAGGGCGACGGGTCGGGCAAATACTCGAGATGCGGGATGTTCCTTACGTTGCTGTCGATTATGAGGCTGGCGTTGTCAAACGGGAGCGGAGTGCGGGCCGCCCTGTGTTTTACGGGGATGCGCGACAGCCCGATGTTCTGAAAAGCCTGGGTGTGGGCGATGCAGGCCTGGTCATTGTCACAATTGATGACTTTAAAACGACAGAACAGGTGGTCTCTTCTCTGCTTCGTACGTTTCCAGGGCTGGATATACTGGCGCGCGGGCATGACCTGGAACGCTGCCAGAGGTTGCATGCACAAGGGGTGCGGCTTGCCGTTTCCGAGAACCTGGAAGCGAGTATTGCGCTCGCCCAGGCCGCACTGGTGAAGATCACGAAAGACGATGCTGAAAACGATGCAGCCATCGACCGTTTTCGCAAAGATTATTACTCTGGTGCAAAGAGAGAAGTCCCGCAGGCGCCAGGTGAGTACTGAGTCACATCAGATGTGGTACTGATTCAGGGGTACGGTCACCTCGACCTTGAACTCACCCGGGTATCGCTTGTCGCTCATGATCCATCCTCCTGTTACCATTTTGGATGGCTGAAAAGTGTCTAGCAAGTCGGGGGCGATTCAGTCATAAGTTAGTGATGTCAGGTAATAATTACGAATTCGCCACTCACACGTAGATTAGCCGTGAGGGAAGCCCAGGTGACTTGCCAGCCGCTGTGTGCTGGGAGACACTAGAGTCTTATTTTTCACTCTCAAAGGTTAAGGAATCTCAATGGCCAGTGTCCAACGCCTCGTTCTCGATGTACTCAAACCGCACCAGCCCAATGCCCTCGAATTTGCCCGTGCTATTGCTGCGTTAGGGGAGGGCTACCAGGTCAATATTCGGGTGCTGGAGGTCGATGAGAATACCGAGACACTGCAGGTGGCGATCGAGGGTGACAGACTTGATTTTGAGCTCATCAGCGGTGTGATCAGTGAAAACGGGGCCTCCCTTCACAGCATCGACGAGGTTTCTGTCGTCGGTAAATGATACTCCTATGGCGCACAGGGGGTGATCGGCGGCAGCGATGGTATTGAAACAGATCAAAACCCTGTTGAAGATTTCCCACTCCGAGGAAATTATGCGCCGCTACTTCGTTGTCAACGGCTTCGATGGTGCATTGACAATGCTCGGATTGATTATGGGCTTCTACGTCAGTGACCGGGTCGACCTTGCGGTAGTGATCACAACCTGCCTAGCTGCGGCACTTGCCCTCGGCATGAGCGGGATATCCAGCGCTTATATCAGTGAGGCAGCGGAGCGACGCCGTACCTTGGCGCGACTCGAAAAGGCAATGGCGGCCTCGCTCAATGAGAGCCACCACGCTCGGGCGACGACATGGATCCCCTGGCTGGTTGCCTTGGTCAACGGTACCGCCCCACTGCTTATTGCCCTGGTCATCATCGTACCACTGTGGCTCGTGCGTAGTGGTATAGAACTGGCGCTCGAACCTTTACCAGCAGCGATGGCTGTAGCGCTAGTGATCATCTTCCTCCTCGGCGTCTTCCTCGGTCGCGTCGGCGGTATCTTTTGGCTCTGGAGCGGTCTGCAAAGTCTGACGGTAGCATTAGTGACAGTGGGGTTGATCTATCTCGTTAGTTGAAAAGAATTTCATTCCCCTTGACTGTTTATTTCGGTTCATGTGCCGCACAACATACTTCTCCAGCTCAACCAGGAATAATACTGAGGAGGAGACGAATAGAATGCGTAACCATATACTGAAGTCGATTGCCGTGGTGCCAAATAAGGACCGCATTGGCGCAAGGTAGGTAAAACCAAGCTGGAATATGATCAACACACCAATGGCAATACCCAGAATGGCGACCGTAAGCCAGCGGCCAAACTGGGCCATTTGACGTAGTAATGGGATTGTTGAGGGATTATCCGAAGTTTTTGGTAAATCAAGTAAAAGCCTCATGCGCATGTTCAGCCCAAAGGGAAATCCACAGGCCAGTAATCTGTTTGGTGTCATCAGTTACCTGCAGGTGAGAGAAGGAATACATCTGGAAATAAAGGGCGCGGAAGGTTGCATAACGGACTGTGCCAGTTTTGTGCTAACTTGAATTGCCAGTGAACTGTAAGTGACTGATAACTCAACTGCGGTATTGGATGGGCAAGCACCGCAAGTGACAGATTAGTAAAGAAATTAAATTGCTTTGTTCTGGCTACGAACCAGGCGGTCGGGAGTTCGAATCTCTCCGGGCGCGCCATTTTACTATTTAAATCAACCGGTTAAAGAATCCTTCTTGGCTGGTTTTCT